>CAMDYG010000005.1 GCA_945910225.1 uncultured Eubacterium sp.
TGTCTTTATCAGGATTTCTGACCACCCTCTCCCTCCTTCTAATGGCAGTGACCTTTGCATTTGCTACAGTCACCACCACATGTGAACGATTTACCGTTTTTCTTATCGTTTACCATACTGCGTACAATAAGCGCAACTATAATTATTAATATAACTCCTACTATAATTGTTCCCAGCATAATTACACCTCCGATAATATATCATTTAATTACTTTGTTGCATTTAAAATCTTCTTAGAATCAACCTTTAACGTCTTGCTTTCCTTATATGGTCTGAATAACAGATAAATGAAACCGACAATGATAATAATTGCAATCAATGTGAATACGTTAAATGCTGTATCACCAGTAATAAGACCAGCAATCTGGTTAATTACAAGACCGACAAGGTAAGCATATCCACACTGGTATCCAATTGCAATCCAGAACCACTTAGTATTGTTCATCTCTCTCTTAATAGCACCCATAGCTGCAAAACAAGGAGCACACAGAAGATTGAATGCAAGGAATGCATATCCGCTTACTACTGTAAATGTAGCTGCCATGTTAGCATATACTGTTCCTTCACCTGCTGAGTAAAGGATACCCATTGTACCAACGATATTTTCCTTAGCAACAAGACCAGTAATTGAAGCAACAGTTGCCTGCCAGTTACCGAATCCTAAAGGAGCAAATATCCATGCGATTTCCTTACCAATTCTTCCAAGGATTGAGAAGTCAATCTGATCATCTGCAAGCATCGTAAATGTTCCATCAACAAATCCAAAGTATGTTGTGAACCAGATAATGATTGTTGAAAGTGTGATGATTGTTCCTGCCTTCTTGATGAATGACCATCCACGCTCCCACATGCTTCTTAATACTGTACCAACTGTTGGAAGATGGTATGCTGGAAGCTCCATAACGAATGGTGCTGGATCTCCAACGAATAACTTTGTCTTCTTTAAGATGATACCTGAGCAGATAATTGAGAATATTCCAAGGAAGTATGCTGATGGAGCAACCCAAGGAGCTCCGTCAAAGATAGCACCAGCAACCATTGCGATGAATGGAAGCTTAGCTCCACAAGGAATAAATGTTGTTGTCATAATTGTCATCTTACGATCTCTGTCGTTCTCGATTGTACGTGAAGCCATGATACCAGGAACACCACAACCTGAACCGATAAGCATTGGAATGAATGACTTACCTGAAAGACCGAATTTACGGAAAATTCTATCCATGATGAATGCTATACGAGCCATATAACCGCAAGACTCAAGGAATGCAAGGAATATGAATAATACAAACATCTGTGGAACGAAACCAAGTACTGCACCAACACCGGCTACAATACCATCAAGGATAAGACCCTTTAACCAGTCTACACAACCAATTGCATCAAGTCCTGTTTCAAGTAATACTGGAATACCAGGAACCCATACGCCATAATTAGCAGGATCTGGAGCTGCACCATCATTTTCAATGCACTGCTCAATAGCATCCTTAACACCAGCTGCATCAGTTGTCTCTGTTGTTACACTAAGGTTTTCCTCATCCTCTACATCATAATCTAATGAAAGAGTTGCTGGAACTGTATTTTCAAGTTTCTTTAATGCTGCTACTGCTGCGTCTGCATCATAATCGTCTGCTTCTGTATCAATAGCATCAGCATATTCTTCTCCATCATCACCAAGACTGTAAATATATGCTGAAATAATTGCATCTGAATCGCCATACTCATCAGCTACTTCTTCATATGCTGAAGTACCGATTCCGAAAAGATGCCATCCATCACCGAATACACCATCATTAGCCCAGTCTGTTGCCCATGTACCAACTGTTGTAACTGATACATAGTAAACAATGAACATTACTACTGCAAATATCGGAAGTGCTAAGAATCTGTTAGTAACTATTCTATCAATCTTATCTGATGTAGAAAGTTTTTTCTCAGACTTCTTTGTAAAGCATCCATCAATGATCGAAGATATATATGTATATCTTTCATTAGTGATAATACTTTCTGTATCATCATCAAATTCTTTCTCAAGAGTTTCAATCTCAGATGAAACATCTGGAACATCCTTCATAAGGACTTTAATCTTATCATCCTTCTCAAGAAGCTTGATAGCAAAGAATCTCTTCTGTTCTTCTACAATATCAAGGCCAAGCTTATCTTCTACTGCTGATATAGCTGCCTCTACGCGTGTCTCAAACTTGTGGGCAATTGAATTAACCTTCTTGCTTTCTGCAAGCTTAACTGCCTTTTCTGCTGCTTCTTTAACACCAGTTCCCTTAAGAGCTGATATTTCAACAGCCTCACAACCAAGATTCTTTCCTAACTTGGCAAGATCAACCTTATCTCCGTTCTTTTCCATGATATCTACCATGTTTACTGCCATGATAACTGGAATACCTAACTCTAAGATCTGAGTTGAAAGATAAAGGTTTCTTTCAATATTAGTACCATCAACGATATTGATGATTGCATCAGGTCTTTCGTTAATAAGATAATTTCTTGCTACTACCTCCTCAAGAGTATAAGGAGAAAGTGAATAAATACCAGGTAAATCCATGATAGTGACATCTTTATGTCCCTTTAATTTACCTTCCTTCTTCTCAACTGTAACGCCTGGCCAGTTACCAACAAACTGATTAGATCCGGTCAAAGCATTAAACAATGTTGTTTTACCGCAGTTTGGATTACCTGCTAATGCAATTTTAATTGACATTTGACTACCTCATTTCTTTTATATAAATGCTTATGCATTTACTAACAAACATTTGACTACTCTTACATCAATTAGATATAACTAACCTACTTGTAAAAAAATTTAGCCAACTTCTATCATTTCAGCATCTGCTTTACGAAGTGATAATTCATATCCTCTTATAGTAACTTCCACAGGATCTCCTAATGGTGCCACCTTCCTTACATAAACTTCAACGCCTTTAGTAATTCCCATATCCATAATTCTTCTCTTTACAGGACCATCACCATTTAATCTGGTAACTTTAACAGTCTGTCCTACAGATACATCTCTTAAAGTCATTGTTTTTTCTCCTTCCTGATATTTGTTTTATATAAAGATCAGCTTTTGCTGCCTTTAAACCATAATCTTATTGGCTATATCTTTTCCTATGGCAACCCTTGATTCCTTTATATTAACAATAACATTACCGCCAACCTTGGAAATAACAGTAACAACCGCACCTGGTACAAATCCAAGATTCTCAAGAAAACGTCTTATCTCTTCTTTTCCACCAATTCTTTGAATTGTATATAGAGTTCCTTCATCAATCATAGTTAATGGCATAAGCTCATCTCCTTTATGTATATTGATAATGTTTTTCATTACCGCCGCAAGTTAGTTTACTCTAACACCCATTAGATGTCAACAACTTTTGTTACATTTTTCAAATTATTTTTAGCAAATCAAAACCCCTGATTGATGCAACCAACCAGGGGCAAAGCGTGCAATCTCTTTAATATATTTCAGTTAATATAAATCTATGCCAATGCTGCTCCAAGTTTATTGCAGTTATCTACAGCAGCAGCATCTGGCGATTCCTGGCATATTACACTGTCAATTGCAAGCACTGCTCCCGCTGATTTGCTTCTTCCTTCCCAGTCAGCCATCCATTCTCCACTTCCCCAGCCATAAGAGCCAAAAAGTGCAATCTTCTTACCACTAAGGCTTCCTTCTACCTCTGTAAACATTGGCTCAAACTCTGACTCTTCAAGGTTTTCCGCTCCCATTGCAGGGCAGCCAAATGCGATTCCATCATATTCAGCAACCTTTCCCGAATTAAAATCTGTTGCCGTAAGCACATCTACCTCAGCTCCGGCTGCCTTAGCACCTTCTGCAACTGCGTTAGCCATTGCCTCTGTATTACCTGTTCCACTCCAATAAACAACTGCTACTTTACTCATTATCAATCCTCCTGATTTACATTGTTTTATATGCTTAAACCGTTAATGCAGATATACTTCTGCCACGGTCAAAGACCTTTAAATATACTTCACTGCATTTTCTATATCTTTCGAACATTTTCTTGCTCAATGCCTCATCACAATATACCTTCCATATTCCACAACATTTATAATTACATCCCTTCTGCTTTATGAACTGGACAACATCTCCCACCGGATAACTTAAAAACAAGCCAATTTCATGTGGAAAACATGTACTTTCCTCCACTCTCTGTTTGAGATATCTTATGCTTGCTCCAATTTTATAATCTGTATATCCAAATGCTTTCAATACATTCTGCACTGCCGGCTGTGACAAATCGTTCTCTAACCTGACAAGTCTGAACACATATAATAGTGCGCTCTTATAGTTTCTCTTTAAAAATGTAACATATACGCCTTTGGCATTAAGTTTTCTGTTTACACTGACAAGTTCTTTCCTAAAATCAGATATATTATCATATCTGTAATTAAAAAGATTACCAGTTTTTAATCCGGCAAGCGTAGGTGAACACTCTTTTATAACTTCCCGCTCAATTCTCCCCAATACATCTGTACAGACCATTTTTTCTTTTCCTTCCATATTGCACTTTGTCTACTTCTTTATTAGCATGCCTTACTTTCTCCCAAATATGCCTCCAAAACACTTGTAAGAGATGCTGCACTGCTTGAATGAGTTCTTACAATATCAACATCATTCTTCTTGGCTTCTGTAACTGCTGATAAAACCATCTTGTGAGAAACAGTATTTGTAAAAAGAATCATAAGATCCGGAGTTCCTATCTGCTTGGAAAACCCACTTTTTTCCTTAACAAACACCTTTGCCTTACAACCGTGTTTCTTACATATCTGCTGATACTGGCGTTCCATACATTCATTCCCACCAATAATAACTACGCTCATATATTCCTCCTTATTTCATTCAACAATGATTTCTGTCCTGATGCCAGAATAGTTTATATGCAGCTTACTTGTGTTAGTATTGTCTAACTCGCTTTTAAAAAATAACGGATACCCGTTGCTGGATACCCGTTGTTCTAGTTAGTTCCAACTAACTATCAAAATATCATTTTTTTATCACTCTGTCAATATGTATTTACAAATATTCTGTCTCACTGTATTACCTGTCAAATGGAGCATCGTCATCATCACTCTCATATGCATCAAAATCATCAGGTCCATCAGCATGTTCATGACCATCTATCATATTCTCTCTATTAACAACTCTCTTGACATCTCTTTGCTTTTCAACTAATTCTGACAGCAGCTCCTTAGTAGACTTTGGCTTTTTGATATTTTTAATCTCAAAATCACCCATCGTCTTATCACCTGAGCACACTTTAATAGTTCCTAATCCGACAATTCTCTGCAGAAATGAACGTTCCAGTGAAATATCCATTATACGGTATAGTCTTACTTCATCATCTTTAACATTAAGAAATCCTCTGCTTATAAAGAATCTGTCTTTAGACACACTATATCTTGTAAATGACCATGGAAGACCAAGGAAGAGAATTCTCTTCCTGTCTTTCCATAATATATCTGTACTTACTTTATCTCCTGCCATAATCCGCCCCCTCTGATTCAATATATTCTATGCATTATTTAAAGTACTTAACACCTGACTCGAATATCTTAATATCCTGTTCACCATAGATGTTGATAGCAACGCTGTCACCACGTCTCTCAGAGTGTGCCATCTTACCAAAGCACCTTCCATCCGGACTTGTGATACCTTCAATTGCCATATATGAACCATTTATATTCCATTCTTCATCCATAGATACATTACCATTAAGATCACAGTACTGTGTAGCAACCTGTCCGTTAGCAAAAAGCTTATCAAGCCACTCCTTAGGAGCAACGAATCTTCCTTCACCATGTGAAGCAGGATTGCAGTATACTCCGCCAAGCTCAGCATTAGCAAGCCATGGGCTTAAGTTGCTGACAACCTTAGTATATACCATCTTAGATATATGTCGGTTAATTGTATTAAATGTAAGTGTAGGTGACTGTGCATCCTGTCCTGTAATCTTACCATTAGGTACAAGTCCAAGCTTGATAAGTGCCTGGAATCCATTACAGATACCAAGTGCAAGACCATCTCTCTCATTAAGGAGCTTCTCAACCGCTTCCTTCATCTTGGCATTACGGAATGCTGTAGCAAAGAACTTGGCAGAACCATCTGGTTCATCACCTGCTGAGAATCCACCTGGGAACATAATAATCTGTGCCTGGTTAATAGCCTTCTCAAATTCATCTACAGACTCTCTGATGCTCTCAGCATCAAGATTCTTGAAGACCTTAACTATTGTATCAGCACCGGCTCTTTCAAATGCCTTGGCACTATCGTACTCACAGTTAGTTCCCGGGAATACAGGAATAAATACTGTTGGCTTGGCAACCTTATTCTTGCATACATGTACGCCTGGTGCTTCATATAACTTGCTCTCAACTGGTGTAGTTTCCTTAGAAGCCTTCGTTGGGAATACACCCTCAAGTGTATCAGCCCATACGCTTAATGCTTCTTCTACATTGATTGAAACTTCCTTGTATGTGAACTTACCATTATCCTTAACAGTACCAACCTTAGTATAAGCAATAGTAATATCCGCAAGCTTGTCTGCTGGAACCTCCGCAACGATACAACCATAAGCTGGAGCAAAAAGGTCATCTTCCTTAACATCTTCGCTAATCTCAAATCCTAACTTGTTACCAAATGCCATCTTGCTGAGTGCTGGCACAAGTCCGTTAGCATCAAGAACATATGCAGATACGATTGCCTTCTTCTGGATAAGCTCATGTATTGCACTATAAAGAGCCTTAACCTGCTCGAAATCCGGAAGGTCATACTGATCCTTCTTAATATCAAATCTTACTAATACATCACCATCGTTCTTAAGTTCAGGAGTGATAATATCTCCTTCCTTAGCTACATCAATAGCAAATGAGCAGAGTGTTGGTGGAACATCAATATGTTCAAATGTTCCTGACATACTGTCCTTACCACCGATTGATGGAAGTCCGAATCCCATCTGTGCTTCATATGCACCAAGAAGTGCAGCAAATGGCTGGCTCCATCTTTCTGGATCTTCTGTCATTCTTCTAAAGTATTCCTGATATGTGAATCTGATCTTACTGAAATCACCACCGGCAGCAACAATCTTAGCTACAGAATCTGTTACCGCATAGATTGCTCCATGATATGGGCTCCATGATGAAAGATATGGATCAAATCCATAAGACATCATAGTTACTGTGTCACACTTGCCCTTAAGTACCGGAAGCTTTGCAACCATGCTCTGTGTCTCTGTAAGCTGATATTTACCACCATATGGCATATATACTGAACCGGCTCCGATAGAACCATCAAATCTCTCAACAAGTCCCTTCTGTGAGCATTCATTAAGGTCTGCTAAAGTCTTTAACCACTTGCCGCGTACATCTGTAACCTTAACCGGCTTGAGATAATCATCCTCCTGTGAAGGGATATCAACTACAACCTTAGTCTCCTGATGAGCACCATTGGTATCAAGGAATGCTCTTGAGATATTAACGATATCCTTGCCTCTCCAGTTAAGAACAAGTCTTGGTTCTTCTGTTACAACAGCTACCTCAACTGCCTCTAAGTTCTCCTCAGCAGCATACTGAAGGAATTCCTTAACATCCTTAGGGTCAACTACAACAGCCATTCTCTCCTGAGACTCTGATATAGCAAGCTCTGTTCCGTCAAGACCTTCGTACTTCTTAGGAACTTTATCAAGATCTACCTTAAGGCCTGCAGCAAGCTCACCAATTGCAACTGATACACCACCTGCACCAAAGTCATTACATTTCTTAATAAGCTTAGTAACTTCCGGTCTTCTGAAAAGTCTCTGCATCTTACGCTCTGTAGGAGCATTACCCTTCTGAACCTCGGCACCACAGTCCTCAATAGACTTCTCTGTATGAACCTTAGATGAACCTGTAGCTCCGCCACAGCCATCACGTCCTGTTCTTCCACCAAGAAGAATAATGATATCTCCCGGGTCAGAATTCTCTCTCTTAACTGCACTTCTTGGAGCTGCTGCTATAACTGCACCAATCTCCATTCTCTTTGCTACATAATCAGGATGATATATTTCCTTAACATATCCTGTGGCAAGTCCAATCTGGTTACCATAAGAGCTGTATCCGTGAGCAGCACCTGTAACAAGCTTTCTCTGTGGAAGCTTTCCGTGAAGTGTCTCAGATACAGGAACTGTAGGATCTGCTGCACCTGTAATTCTCATTGCCTGATATACATATGTACGTCCTGACAATGGATCTCTTATAGCACCACCAAGGCAGGTTGCTGCGCCACCAAATGGTTCAATCTCTGTTGGGTGGTTATGTGTCTCATTCTTGAAGTTAACAAGCCATTCTTCTGTCTTTCCGTCAATCTCAACCGGAACAACAATTGAGCAGGCATTAATCTCATCAGATTCTTCCTGATCAGCTAACTTGCCCTCTGCCTTTAACTTCTTAGCGCCCATAAGTGCAAGATCCATAAGGCATACAAACTTATCCTTACGATCTTTATAAATCTCTGCTCTGTCTGAAAGATACTTGTTGTATGTAGCTTCCATAGGAGTTCTGTAGAATCCATCCTTAAATTTAACATCTGTAAGTTCTGTTGCAAATGTTGTATGACGGCAGTGGTCTGACCAGTATGTATCAAGTACTCTGATTTCAGTCATTGAAGGATCACGTTTCTCAACATTCTCAAAATGCTCCTGAATGAACTTGAAATCCTTAAATGTCATGGCAAGTCCTAAAGACTCATATAATTCTTTTAACTTATCCTCTGGCATATCCTTAAATCCATCAAAATAAATAACATCTGCAGGAGTCTTGAACTCAGTAACAAGAGTTTCTGGAATATCCTCTGCTGCCTGTCTTGAATCAACAGGGTTGATGCAGTGTTCCTTTATCTTGTTCTTCTCCTCTTCTGTAATAGTTCCTGTCAATACATAAGTTACAGCAGTTTTGATAACTGGTGTCTCATTCTCATTAAAGAACTTAACACACTGCTCTGCAGAATCAGCTCTCTGGTCGAACTGTCCTGGAAGATACTCTACAGAGAACACAAAATCATCCTTTCCAACTGGAAATGTTCCCTCATAAACATCATCTACCGGTGGCTCAGAAAAAACAGTAGTAAGTGCTTTCTTATATGTTTCTTCTGAAAGATTCTCGATATCATAACGGATAAGGACTCTTACATCAGTAATAGTCTTAATTCCAAGATATCCACCTATCTCTTCAAGTAATTCTTTCGCATTAACTGCAAATGGTTTCTTTTTCTCGACAAAAACTCTCTTAACGCCGCTCATATCTTCCTCCTGAGATTAGTTATATTAATATTCAACTATTGTATCACATGAAGACACATTTTCAAATAATTATTCATGCATTCTTCTTATTATCTTATAAACAACCTGATTTCCCATTACCATAGGTCCGGTATGTGCAAAGAAAACTATTCCATCTGTCTGTGATATTATTTCACTCTTGACTGTTCCTTCACACGGATCAAGGATCTGTGCAATAAGCTCACCATGATATACAGGATCTCCCGGATTCTTAAGACGCTTATAGAATCCTGCATCATATGTCTTAACAACCATAAGGTCAAATTCATTAATAACACTTGCTATATATCCATTATGATTATTGTACTTAAGAATACCCATTCTTGTTAAGAATCTGAGTACAGATGACACTGCCTGTCTTGCAGACTTGTCATCTATCATATCTGTGCTGTTAGTATATATTGAGAACGCATTAGTTCCATTCATCTGCCAGTTATAATTAAGTGTAACTGTATCCATTGGCTTTGGTTTTCTTATAACAACATACTGAAGCCCAAAAAGATTAGCAAGACTTGCACTCTGAAAACCAGTATCCATCATCTTGACATGTGGTATGAAGTCACCCGGCATATAAAAGCTTGCAAACTGTATGCCATAACTATAGCCTTTAATCCTCTCAAAAAGAGTACCTGCAATCTGTTTAGTTGTATCTCCATTAACGTCTCCAGGAAATGCTCTGTTTATATCAGAATTGTCTGTAGGCCAGAATCTTTTTCCTACGTTCATAGAGAATCTGTTAACTGAAGGAATAACAAGAATTTCATGGTTATGTGATATAGCCCCATGTGCCTCAAGTTCTTTAAGCACCTTAACAAGCTGTGAGCATATGTATAGCTGCTGTATCTCATTACCTCTCAACGCACCAACAATACATGCAGACTTTTCTCCTCCTCCAAATCTGTATCCTTCAATCTCATAATCTTCCCTGTATATACCTTTTAATGTATAAATAATTTCTTTTTTCATGACTTTCCACCATATACTCTTGCAATAAGAGCTCCTTTATGCACTACCGGATTCTCTCTTAATGTAAATATAATTCCATCTTTAGGCGACTCTATTCTCTGGATTATCCTTCCCTCTACAGGTTCAATGATATCTCCGATATGAGTTCCCATTCCAATCTTTCCCATAGAATCAACAGCAGATACAAATATTCCGCTTTCCATTGCTGTAAGAAATGTAACTTCACCCTCTGTAGATATTATCGGCTCCTTAACCTCCTTAGGTTCATCATCCCATATGCCCATATGTGTCATAAGATTAAATATTCCGTCAATAATATCACGACAATATCCCGGTGTAATTCTGTTACCAACTCCCATCTCTGTAACAAGTGTAGGAACACCAAGATGATTAAGACTATACGCTAATGTTGCATCAAGAACTGTAATTGATGAATATATCCATACAAACTGTGCATTCATCATCTTAGCATATGGAAGCAGCGTTTCCTGCGTGTCATCATTAATTCTTACCTGAGGCATCTCATTAACAAATATATTGCTTGAGTGAATGTCAATGCACAGGCTGCTTCCAATAATATCTTCAACAATTCCTGCTGCCACATACTCAGCCATTGCTCCATTATTATCCCCTGGAAATACCCTGTTCATATCAAGGTCAAACATAGGAATTCCTCTTGAACCCGTATCAAGTCCAAGAGGATTAATATCCGGGTATATGTCTACAATACCCTTAAGCTTATCCTTTTCTCTCTCTATTCTTCGTATAACCTCATAGCATATGTACTGACCATCCAGCTCATCTCCATGAGTTCCAGTAACTATAGATATTCTCGGCGCGCCATCTCCCACATGTTCGCCTGCCAGATGGTTCTTTCTGACAACAAGTCTTTCATGTACCGGCAGTTCTACCGAAACAACTTCTTCAATCATTATATTTCTCCCTGTTATATATTTTATTAATCATTATAATCTTTAAGAATAATTGTACTAGGTGTCTTCTTAACTATAACATGTGAAAACACTGTACTAGGCATATATGTTTTATCATCCATAACAACCCTGCTTCCAGGATAAATATAATTCTTAACCTTAACTACAGCATTCTCTGAATCCTTTATAAGATTATACAGGCTCTTGCTTTTCTCTTCCAGCTTGGCCTTCTCTGCCATCTTCACAATCTTAGACTGCATAACCTTGGTAGCCATATTCTTATCATACTTATCTGGCATAGTATTCTTAAGCATCTCAAACTTCTTGCCAGCTAATTCAAATGTTTCTATCTGCGTATCAACTTCCTTAAGCTGCATAATCATCTCAGCATATTCTTTTCTTATCTCCTTAGTAGAACCAACTCTTAAAATAGTCTTAACATTGCTCTCATGTCCGCATGAAGTCGTCGAAACCCCCATTACTGCGGTAACATCTCCGCCTATAATAGAGCCTCTGCATCCTTCTACATAAACTGTACCATATGTAAGCACATTACAATTAAGCATGTAATCGCACTTTATGTCTCCTTTGGCAAATATTTCCGTATTCTCAAAGAATCTTCCTGATACATTGCCCTCTGCCTGGATTCTGCCATTATGCTTAGTATTAACCCCGTCTTTTAAAACAATATCCTTACCAGAAATAAGTGTTGCTCCTTCTACGAAGCCTCCTACAAATATATTTCCCATTGCATGAACTGTCACACCGCTGCCTACACAGCCCGATATACTTACATCACCATTAAAATCTATATTTCCCATACTAAGGTCAAGATTACCATTAACCTCGTACACATTAATGACGTTAAGATCATAATTAAAATATTCTATCTTTCCTGATATAGCTGCATATATCTCTTTGCCATCTTCGGATGTCCGGAATCCTTTCCCATGCATTCTTGGAAGTGGTCTGCCTGGCTTAGGAATAAGCAGCTTGCCGCATACATCAAAGCCAAAATTTCCTTTAGTAGGCTCATGATATCTCGTAAGAAGATCTCCCTCATTAACCTTAATAAAATGCTTTCTGTTAAAATAATCAACTGAACCATCTCTCCTTAATGTCGGCTTATTCTCATTAACTTGCTCTGTATCAAAAAAGAACTCATAATATCCGTCTTTCCCCTGTTCTACCGGCTTTCCAACTGCAACTTCAACAGCCTTTGCATATACATTTCCAGATATCATATGCTGAATTCTTTCTTCATCAATTCCTGTCTTAACGCCATTCCTGGATAAGGCCTCCATAACCTCATCATATGTATAGTTCTCTGAAGACTTACCAAGATTAACGGATGCACTCATATAGTCATCTGTAATATATACAAACACTTCATGTATTTCAATATCGTCCATGTCTGCTGTATTATTCATAATTACTGTATTGTTCATCCATTCCTCCTTTCCGAAGATATACCAATGTCTATCTTCTGATTATCCTTATCCATCCTTTAAACACTATACTTAAGCAGTCCTTCAAGATTGCTTCCTCTTTCCAAAGCCAGTCTGATCTTCTCCATCTCCTTAAATGAATATCTTGGATCTGCATATAACGATACATCTACACCATTAGCTAATCCCATCAATATCTCCTGTGTCTGCAATTCATCAAGTGATGATTTCTCATCCGACTCCCATTTGTCAGACATCTTATGTCTTGCTCTTTTCATTGCAACAGCATCCAGGAACGGATCAGCATAAGCTGATACATCAATTCCTTCTTCCAGGCCAAGTCTTATCTGTTTCATCTGTCCTGATGAAAAACCAAGCATATTATAGTATGAAACATCCACTCCGTTTTCCAGACCAAGTCTGATCTGCTCCATCTGTTCACCTGTATATTCATGCAGCAGATACTTCGTTATATCAATACAGCTATGAATTCCAAGCCTGATTTCATTAAGCTGGTACTCGTCATAATTGTCCTCGACAAAAAATGTAAGGTCTATATCTTCTTTCTTAGCAAGCCTTATCTGCCTTAACACCTCTCCAGAATACCCCATCTTGGCAAACCTTGTAAGGTCATACTTATACTTCCTGGCGAGCCTTATCTCTCTCATTACAGAATGGCTGTATTTCGGATTACACACCTCATCAGGTAATAATCCCGCCCGTATCCATTCCTTTAGCTCGTCCATCTGCATACAGTCATATTCCGGCTGCGCAAATGCACTGACATCTATGCCTTCCTCTATCCCTAATCTTAAAGACTTCATCTGTGCAGCATTAAAATCAGTATTGCAATATAATGTTACATCTATGCCATTCTCAATACCCTTCACGATCTCCATAATCTGCAATTCATCAAATCCCAGAGACTTCCATACCTGCTTGTCAGTAGTCTTATTGATTATATTGTCATTAATCTCACTGTTCACGTTCTGCATAAGCCCATCTCCTATAATCCTACCAGATTAACAACCAAATCCGGACCTTTTAATATCTGTTTAAATTTTACCACATGAAAATAATTCCCACAAGTTCCATGTGTATTTTTTATCAATTCAGGATTCTTCCCAAAAATCCTGTATACACTTTCCTGCACTGTTCTTATTGACAGGGAATATTCTGTTCCACTCTCTCGGATACATATTTTCATATTCTTTTGTAAGAAAACGGTCATCAAGCAGTGCTATTACGCCTCGGTCTGTATCAGTTCTTATTACCCGCCCCGCAGCCTGCAATACCTTGTTCATACCTGGAATGACATATGCATATGAATATCCATTTTTGCCCCATTCATCAAAATAATTGCGCAGTATATTCCTTTCGCGGCATATCATAGGAATACCGGTTCCAACAACTACTGCCCCTATAAGGCTCTCATCTTTGAGATCTATTCCCTCTGAAAATATTCCACCAAGAACGCAAAAGCCTATAAGTGACGATTCTGGCTTGAGTTCCTCATAGAACTGTGAAAGGAACTCTTCTTTGTCTTTCTCATCCATATGCCTTCCCTGGACAATAACATTTATCCCATCCGAAAGTTCACATGAATCCTTATTCTCATGTGAACACACATATGCATTAACAGCATTATTATGTATATATACTTCAAGGACATTTTCCATATATGAATACGACGGAAAGAACACCATGTATCTTCCTGCCTTTCCAGAAATCATGTAATTAATATAATCTGCCACTTTAGCGTACTCAGACATATTGCGCCTTGTATACCGGCTGGTCACATCTCTTGCCACCATAATTCTTTTATTGTCTGGCTCAAATGGTGAGTGTGCATATACAGCTCTGTCATCAACATCTCCTGATAACATTTCTTTAAAATAATTAACCGGTAATAATGTTGCAGAAAAGAACACTGTACTCTTTCCCTGTGCCAGACGTTCACTTATATTCCCAGATGGATCTACGCAATAAAGATGCACGAGAAAATTGCCATCTGCATCATGTTCTGTATAGTATACATACTTTTCATCCGCGCAATCATACATGTTAAGAAAATGTCTTACCTCAAAGAAAAAATCAAGACACTCATCAACAACCGGCTGGCCTTTATGCTTATCCATAAACTTCTGCATAAGCCCCATTGTTCTCTCCAGACTTGCCGGAAATGTTCCAAGTCCGTCAATAACCTTAAAACTGTCACACTGTCTTTTATATTCCAGAAGCTGCTTATTGCATTTATCAAGTGCAGCTGCAAGGCGTTTATCCATATCTTTTACTATCTTCTTCGTAGCAAGGAAATCCTCTTTTTTCAACACAGCACTATACATATCCCTTGCTCTGTCAACAAGATTGTGCGCCTCATCCACAAGAAATACATAATCACCTGATGAACCATTCCCAAAATACCTCTTAAGTGCAGCATCTGGATCAAATACATAATTATAATCACATATGATGCCGTCGCACCAGTATGATGTATCAAGCGACATTTCAAAAGGACACACCTCATGCTTTTTGGCATAATCGGTTATATTATCCCTGCCAATAGCCATCTCATGTGTAATTATGTCATAAACAGCATCATTAACTCTGTCAAAATGTCCCTTTGCATACGGACACATGGCAGGATTACAATTTCTTTCATCCAGCGGACATATCTTGTCCTTTGCTGTGAGTGTGACAGTCCTCATATGCAGCCCCTTGTCTCTTAGTATCTTATATGAATCCTGTGCGACTGTTCTTGTAATAGTCTTAGATGTCAGATAGAATATTTTATCTATAAGCTGCTGTCCCAGTGCCTGCACCGATGGATAAACTGTTGATAATGTCTTTCCTACCCCAGTAGGTGCCTGTATGTACAGAGTGCTTTCTGACTCAATTGCCCTGTATACATTTACGCACAGCTTCTTCTGTCCCTCTCTGTATTCATATGGAAATGCCAGATTTCTTATAGAATCTGTGCGTCTGCTTCTTTCGTCAAATGTATAATCTGTCCATTTTTTAAAATCAGATGTAAGCTTATTAAACCATTCCTCTATCTGCTCAAATGTATAATCCTCCCTGAATCTCTTTATAGTTTCAGGTTCCGGAGTAACATATGTCATCTGGACTCCGATATTCTTAAGTTTCTTTCTGGCTGCATATATATACGCATATACCATTGCCTGTGCTTTATGTACATATACCGGCTCATTAAGAGCTGATACATCTGCCTGCATAGTTTTTATTTCATCTATTATAACTTCCCCAACAGGCTGCTTTTCTCCATCTTCATTCTCTTCAATGTCTGCAATAATCCCGTCCGCTCTTCCTTCTATTGAAAGAATATAGTCAATGCCTGTCCCGCTTGTCATTTCCAGTTCTGTCTTTAAAGGAACTTCTGCATGATACAATGCTCCCATGCTATGCTGTATCTTCCTGTGGATTCTTGCACCTTCCTGCATAACTGCAATATCATTGCTTCCTGTATTTCTATTATCAATATCACCTGATGCATACATGAATTCAACAAGATTTCTGACAGAAATCCTAAAGCAGTTTCCCTTAACTGAATACATTTATTTCTCCAATCAATAATGTTCTACTATATCATATATAAAAGAGTTTCCTTTCTTTCCCACTCTTTTTACCTGTTCCATATAATTAAGCATTGCCAGCACATTCCCCGCTGTCTTTTTATCAACATGAGCCGCTTTGGCAAAATCAGCTGATGTAAATCCATCTTCGAGTCCGTCAGGCACGAATTGCATATAATCCTGTGGACAGTCAAGTTCGATAACCTTTCTTATTCCAACAGGAATGCGGTCATATCTTACTGCTCCCCGTTTTTTATCATAACTCCATCCATTAAGCAGCTTATACTCTTCCATATCCATCATAATCACTGTTACTTTCAGATTGGGATTCTTTAAAAAAGGCTTTATTCTGTACAATTCATACATAGCATCATATATGCTGTATCTTTTAGGAGATTTTCTTCTTGAACTTACAGCTCCGCTCTCCGGATCTATCCAGATTAAATACTTGTCATATGGCAATGGATATACAACTCTTACATTGTATTCATTAAGAAATACTGTAAGCTTATCTCTTAATTTGCCAAGCTGCCTCGTCTGGATTTCAATTATGCCATCCTGATTATATATATCAGCATAATATCCATTGACCGCCACCTCCTGATTGTCCTCATCAGGCTCATAATATGCTTTCAGCACAGCATGTAACGTTTTCTCTGAGAGTGTTCCTATCCCCTTATCATCATGTTTCTTCCCGATTATACGCTGTCTGGCAGCTTCAAATGCCGCTTCATCTATATATTCTATTGTTTCTGCGGTCTTTTTTGCTGCCATGGCTGTCTCCTGACTCTTCTTTTTTCATAAAGTATCTTACGAATTAATAAAAAAATCAAGACTTGAAAGCCACGCTTTATTTTCACGCACAACTTATATATAATTAACCTATACTTCGTATATCTTTTCGTACTAATCATGATTACAATCAAGGAGGACACACATGATATCAATAAGTATGTGTATGATAGTAAAAAATGAGCAGGATGTCTTAAAACGATGTCTGGACTCCTATGCCGGAACATATGATGAACTTATTATTGTTGATACTGGTTCTACTGACAACACAAAAGATATTGCATATGAATACACTGACAAGGTATATGATTTTGAATGGTGTGACGATTTTTCCAAAGCACGTAACTTTGCATTTTCAAAGGCAGAATGCGACTATATTTTCAGCGCTGATGCGGATGAAGAACTTGATATTTATAACAACAAGGCTCTGCGTGATCTGAAATCCATACTTCTTCCAGAAATTGACATTGTGCAGATGTACTATGTGAACGCATCTGCTTTTAATTCAGTATATAACGCAAAGAAAGAACTCCGCCCCAAGCTGTTCAGGCGGCTCCGTACATTTACATGGATATCACCAATCCATGAAACTATCCGCCTTGAGCCTTTAGTTTATGACAGTGACATAGAAATACTTCATAAGCCTGTATCTGATCACAGCAAGAGAGATTTTAAAACCTATCTTAAAGCATTTGAATGTGGAACACACATTGAGGATTATGTTGTGACTATGCTGTGTAAAGAATTGTTTATCTCTGGGGAAGATACTGATTTTCTAATGTTTAAAGATATATTTGAAAATATTCTTGCAAAAGAAGAGCGGAACGCTGACATTACAAAAGAACTAGACTGTATTCTTTCAAGAATTTATCAGATATCCGGTAATTATGATCAATTCTTTAAAACTGCACTGAGAGCTGTTGCCAATGAGCCATGTTCTGAAATATGTCTCACACTTGGAATGTTCTACATGGACAGGCAGGACTATGAAGAGGCTGTTATGTGGCTGTATAATGCAGCATACGAAACACAGAGTATCCTTGACATCACAAGCAGTACAAGTAAGCCGTTTTCTCTTCTCGGAAAGTGTTATGCCAAACTGGCAGCACTTGCTTCAGACATTAATGAAATAACACGTCTTTCAGATATCTCATCAGACTACTATGCAAAAGCGGCAGCCTGCCAGATACCCGAAGAATAGAAAAAAGCGGTATATAAATCCTGCTCTGTAGGACTTATATATCGCTTCATTTAGTTTATGAGATCTTTCCCGTATTATTTGTCATCAATATCAAACAATTCTACCTGTTCAACTTCTTCATCAGATTCCTTATGGTTTTCCGTCTTACTATCATCTATAAGTTCGTCATCCTCATCATCTTCATAATCATCCATAAGTTCATCTTCGTCATATTTAGATTCTTCTTCTACTCTGTCAGCAAAATCCCATGCACTCATAAATGGTTCATCATCAAGTTCTCCCATAGCCTTGTTGAATGCCCTCTTATTCCTTGATATTCTGCTTCCAAGAATAGAAGCTGTACATATAAGTGCGATAAGCAGGATAACTGCTGTGGCTGCTGCAATATAGAACATATTACGATATGATATTGTGTGTGCCTTTGCTGATGTATCCTGGACTTCCGGCTGGGTATATGCCACTCCGTCCGTTGAACCATCATATACCTGGATTGTTTCATCTGCTATGCAGTATCTGAACCAGCCTGTTACACCCTGTGAACTTATTCCATAAAAAAGGCAGTATGTTCTGTCAGAATTCATCATCACCTGCACATCCCTGCTTGCAACATTATACTCTGTCAGCATGTATCCATCAGGCTTTTCCATTGAATCCGTAATAGGAAGAATACAATATGCTATACTTGGCTCATTAATCTGTACATAATATGTAAATGTTTTTGAAACAGAATCATATACATACAATCCACTTTCGCCTGTACTGTCTTTAGCTTCAAGATAAACTAGTACAAGCTTGGTATTAACACCAATTCCAGCTTTTATCTTGCTTCCCTGATAATCATAATCAGATTCTTCATACCCTTCCGGAAGCGGATTCTGTGAAAAATCACTTTTCAATGTATATACAGAACCATTAACTGTTACATCAATATCTTCATATTCATTAGCCGTTGTGGTAGGTTCCTCCACGCTGCCTCTTGTCGTATAGATTGTATACACTTTCTTACTGCCATCTTCTGCCGTAACAGTAATCGTTGTTGTATTGTTTCCCATATCCATCTTTGTTCCAGATATAGATACCTTAGCTTTTGAATCCTCCGGCACTGCACTTACTGTCAGTTTCTCCACATCAGCTCCAACTGCAGTTGTATATGTTGTAGTACCAGAAGAAAATGCTGGCGACAATACCCCCGGATCAATCTTTAATGATGCCAGATTATTATTGGTAGAATATGTTACCGGCGCTTTTCCTGTAATTGTTCCAGCCGAAGACGTTACTGTCATATATCCATCACTGCCAGCCAGATTGGTTCCCTGTCCAACAGTAATACTTGCCGTTCCGGCAGTTTTAATTTTAAAAGTAAGTGTTCTGGATTTGCTCTTAAATGAATCAGTATCTATCCATTTAACAAGTCCATTCCCTCCTGTATCATATCCGGATACAGCTTCGACAACTGATGTATCATAAGAAATATACACTTCTGTTGCCCATATTTCTTCCGAAGACGACATCGTTACTGTAACTGTTACTTCACTTCCAACTTCTCCGCTTGCCGAACCTACGGCTACATTAGCAGTTGCAGCGTATACTTTATCTGGTTCTGACAATCCGGAAATCAATCCTGTACACATTACCAGCAGTACCGCAAACGCCGTAAATTTTCTTATAATATTCTTCATTAAATCCTCCTTGCCGGTATTACTGGGTTATGTATCCGATTCCAAGAATGTTCTTTTTAAGTGCTACAATATCAAGAATTCCAACAATTCCATCCCTGTTCGCATCTGCTGCTTTATAATATGCTCCATCAAGTGTTGTCATATCAAGCATATATCTTTTAAGTGTAACTATATCAAGAATATTAATTTTACCATCTCCATTAACATCCCCATATAATATTATTTTGTATTCACTTGAAACATTTCCTTTGCTGTCATATACAACAAATCTGTCTCCTGTAGCAATATTTTCTGTCTTTTCCTTTCCGTCGCTGCCAACTACAACACCTGTTGCGCCGCCATTAAATGTTATTCCAGACAGGAATCCTGACAGATTACTTCCAACACCAATTCCAGATATAAAGCCATTAGTATTATCTACATTATATTCGGATTTGAAATCTCCCTTAGCTCCGTCATTATTAAGATTCTCACGCACTATTCTTATGTTGTATTTCCTTATATCGCCATTCTGTGCTTTAACAGAAACTGTAATATCGTTATTGCCAACCTTTAACTGGCAGCTTCCTGTTCCAGAAACTGTTGCACTGCTTACCTTAGCTGAAGCAGATATATTTACAGAGCTTGTTGCATTAGGAACTATCAGGCTGTAGTCTGTTATATCAGAGCTGAATGTAGGTGTTAATGAATAACCATCTACACTGAGCGAATCCAGCTTATTATTAGGACTTCCTTTACCTGATGGATACTCACTTGCACTTTCTGGCATATTACGATACACAGGAATATTAAATGTCATTGCTGTTTCCGACTTCACCTTATCTGAATATCCATTTGCTGCTCTTACTGACTCAGAACTTGCCGCTTCAATATTAGTCATATACTGATGTGAGAAATTCTTTAAGTCAAACTTTTCATAATAAAGAGTATTCTGTCCGGCATTAATATAATTCTTGCCGATTATCTTAGCGCCGCCAACAATGGCAAGCATTCTTGTTGACCATGGTCTTAATGTCGAAGAATCATTCTTCATTGCATACTTAAGTCCATTCTCAATAGCACTGGCACTGCTTGTTTTATATGCGCCAATATTATAATAATTATAGTAATTCTCGTAATTAGAAAATGTTCCTGATATGCTGCCACTATTTCCCGAAGCACCCATCTCCTGAATAATTCTTGATGCAAGGTGGTACGGACTTACTCCGGACATTGATCCTGCTGCTATCAATGCGGACACATATGTAGAATATGTTACTCCTCCATATGACAGGTCATTTCTTGAGCTGTCAAGGAATGTACCCGAAACAAGTGTATTAAGTCCGCTTTCTGTCTGTATCTGTCCATTATACGCCAGATTCTCAAACATAAATATATGCCTGCTATCCAGGAAATTTCTTGGATCAAGGTAATATTCCACCATTGCTGATGATGCCTGTACCCAGCCTCCCGAATCCCATATTGTATATTCTCCCGTATTCCAGTTATAACATCCTTCTGCTGTAGACTTCTTGGAACTGTCATAGCTGTTAGGCACAAGACTTCTTCCCGGATAATTCTCCTTTTCAACAACATAATTCCAGTCCAGTCCTGTATTATCTGCAACAAATATCCACGAAGGATATTGTGCATGTAATGCTATAAGTGCTTCATGGTAGCTTTCCGGGAATCCTTGTTCTGTAAGATATTCCTTAAAGCTCGCATATTGTGAATAATCTACATTCTTGTAAACTGTCACATACTGAGAGGCTATATATCCCTCACGATACGAACCATCAAGATAGAACCCGACTTTATACCATGAATAGCTGTTACTTGTAAATTCTTCCCCAAGAATATCAAGAGACTTTCCTCCGTTAAACTTGGCTATAATATTGCTGCTGTCAGATGTATCCGGAGCAGTCCTTATACGCACATCAGTCGTACCTTCCATGACGCAGCCTGATCTCTTCTCATCTGCCATAACTGTTACTGTCTGTATACTCACGCACATAAGAACTGCCTGCATCATCATTACAAAACACAACAACGCTGACTTTACTCTAATTGTTCTCAGATGTTTACTCATTCAACCACCTTACATTCGTATTCTTATCAATCTTAATGGTTACATATATCAGAATCTTAATTCTTTCCGAATTCAGAAAGCTTAAGACCTTCATTCCTCTCAAGTACCATATTAACAGACCAGCTATTGGCAAACACAAGAAGTGGATTGCCCTTAAGGTCTTTAATCTTCTTCATATCTGATGTACCGACAATTCTGTTCACATCAATTTCCTCAGGATTCTCAATCCAGCGGATATATTCGTATGGAAGCGGCTCAAGTCTGATATCAACGCCATACTCATTCTTAAGACGGTATTCGAGAACTTCAAACTGAAGTACGCCGACAACGCCCACAATAATCTCTTCCATTCCGGTATTAAACTCCTGGAATATCTGGATTGCACCTTCCTGTGCAATCTGGTTGATACCCTTGATGAACTGCTTTCTCTTCATGGTATCAATCTGTCTTACTCTTGCAAAATGTTCTGGCGCAAATGTAGGAATACCCTCAAATGCAAACTTCTTATTGGACTTGCATATTGTATCACCAATAGAGAATATGCCCGGGTCAAATACACCGATAATATCTCCTGCATATGCCTCATCAACAATATGTCTCTCCTCCGCCATCATCTGCTGTGGCTGGCTGAGTCTTATCTTCTTGCCGCCCTGAACATGGTTGGCTTCCATTCCGGCTTCAAACTTACCGGAACATATTCTCATGAAGGCAATTCTGTCTCTGTGTGCTTTATTCATATTAGCCTGGATCTTGAATACAAAGGCTGAGAAATCCTCAGTAAATGGATCAATAACTCCCTGATCTGACTTCCTTGGAAGTGGTGAAGTAGTCATTGAAAGGAAATGCTCAAGGAAAGTCTGTACACCAAAGTTAGTAAGAGCTGAACCAAAGAATACAGGTGTAAGATCACCTGCGCTTACCATCTCCTGATCAAACTCTGCACTCGCTCCATCTAACAGTTCAATATCTTCCTGAAGTTTATCATAGAAAGCATCCCCAATTCTGTCCTTAAGAACAGCCTCATCTGCTGCACCTACAATTTCAGTATCAACTTCCTTCTGTCCATTCATGGCTGCCTTGAATAAGGATACATTCTTCTCTTTACGGTCATAAACTCCCTTAAATTCCTTACCGCATCCGATAGGCCAGTTAATAGGACATGTAGATATTCCAAGTACACTCTCGATTTCATCAAGAAGCTCGAAAGGATCATTAGCCTCTCTATCCATCTTATTAATAAAAGTAAATATAGGGATATGTCTCATAACGCATACCTTGAAAAGCTTGATAGTCTGTTTCTCAACACCCTTAGAAGCATCAATAACCATGACTGCTGAATCTGCTGCCATAAGAGTTCTGTAGGTATCCTCTGAGAAATCCTCATGTCCCGGAGTATCAAGAATATTGATACAGTAACCTTCATAGTTAAACTGAAGAACAGAAGACGTTACCGAAATACCTCTTTCCTTCTCAATCTCCATCCAGTCAGAAACTGCATGCTTGGCAGTCTTCTTACCCTTTACAGAACCTGCAAGGTTAATAGCTCCTCCATAGAGCAGGAACTTCTCTGTTAATGTTGTCTTACCAGCATCCGGGTGAGAGATAATGGCAAAAGTTCTTCTTTTCTTAATTTCACTTTCTAAACTCACTGTTTTACTCCTTTATATCACATAATACGTAGCTTATCAAAATCAGCACCAGTCCGGGCTTATACATAATATAAGCCTGTGACGCAGTCTTAGCTTCACAGGCTTACTCTGATTAATAGTCTAATTATTCGCGGTTAAGACCGAACTTGTATGAAACCTCAGACTTGTCATCAATTCTTCTGAAAATGTTGATTACTCTGTTCATAACCGGTTCAAAATCTTCCTCATTCTCAACCTCAACAGTAACAACCTGTCCGTCTTCTTTAATTACAGCATCCTTTACAAGCTCTAATGCCTTAATATCTTCCTCTGTCTGTGCAACCTGCTCTGGTGTTGTTAACATCTTAGACTTGCTCTTATACTTAACAGCGTATGTTCTTGTCATTATATCCTCCTAATTCAGCCAACAATGGCAATATAATCTCATATGTCATTTTATTATATAACATGAATCATAAATATGCAATGGTTTAATATACACTCAATGCCTTTCCTAAAGCAAATGAATATATTATCTTTTCTTTTACATTTTTCCCGGTAAGCTGTGTGAGCGCCTTTGCATAGTAATCAAGCTGGACTGTGTATCGTCTGACAAGTTCTTTTTCACCCGCCTCGCCTTTCATAACCCTGTCGGTCTTATAATCAACAAGTACAAGTTCCCCATCTTCCTCAAAATACAAGTCAATAATACCCTGTATAAGCTGTCCTTCATACTCGAATACAAATGGCTGTTCTCTTCTTACCCTGCCATCCTTTACAGCCTCTGCCACTCTCCTGCCTGTATCTGACTGTACAAATGTATTAATATCCCATGGATTAACACTTTCAGACTGTAACTCATTAACCCTTCCAGTCTCCAGCATTCTGTTTATATCCGCCTTAACTCCGTCAAAATTCACACTCACAGAATAATCCAGACATTCCATAACCCTGTGATATGCACTACCGCGTTCATTGGCAGCAAGCTTTACTTCTTTGCCGCTTATAAACTTCGGAATTATTGTATTTGTAAGTGTTTCCTTTACAGATTCATCCATATAAGCAATTTCCTCTGAATCGTCTTCTGCCTGCATAGCCTTAAGCTGGGAAACTGTAAGCTTCATTCTTCCTGCAGCATTGTCAGCCGGGACATATTCTGGAAGCTCGTCTAATGACGGATAGATGGCTGGTACTTCTGACTGATTAATGAGATCTTTATCTGCCACAACTTCTTTATTTCCATCAGCTGTCTCCACAGTTCCTGCTGCATCTGTTGTAGTATCTTCTCCGTCATCAACCATTACCTTAAAACTGCCTTTCAGCTTATCAGCATCCATAAGGCACACCGGAATAATCATATCAAGATAATTCTTTATATTCTCACTGTCTGCATATGATAATATACCTTCTGCCTCAATCTCTTTAGATTTTGCTCTGTATTTATCAAGTGCTTTTTCGGCATCCTTTACAACTCCGGTAATTATGAGCTTTTCCCTTGCTCTTGTCATCGCAACATAAAGAAGTCTTTCCTCTTCCGCTATCGACTCTCTCACAATTCTTCTTGCCATTGCACCTTTTATAATAGTAGGTGTCTTGGTTCTTCTTTCAAGATCAACATAATCAACCGCAATTCCTAAGTTCTGGTCTACAAGCACTGGCGCTGTCGCATCCATAAAGTTAATGCTCTTATGCGCACCTGCCAGTATTACTATAGGGAATTCCAGTCCTTTACTCTTATGAATACTCATGATTCTTACAAGATTCTCATTGTCAAGGCTTGCTGCTCCTTCTGCAAAATCCTCATCAAACTTCTTAAGTCTTTCTATATATCTTAAGAAATTAAACAGGCCTGAATAACTTGTCTTCCCGTATCCTGCAGCTCTTTCCAGAAGAACATTTAAATTAGCCTGTCTCTGTGCTCCCGCAGGCATTGTTCCCACATAATCATAGTAACCCGAATCATATATCATCTCCCAGCACAGGTCATATAACGACTCTACGCTGCTCTTGTCACGATATTCTGTTAACTTTGTAAGGAACAATGCACATTTGCCAGACAGCTTCTTAACATCTGCCTCCTGCATCATCCCAGCTTCCTCAGATGTTGTTCCCGCTTCACTAATCGCTGCAACAGTCTTCAGATGTTCATACAGATTATTGTGAGAATTCTTATCCACATACTCTCTTCCAAGTTTTCTCACCATTCCTAAATCTGATGCCGTAAAGCCTCCAAAGTAAGACATCATTGCGGCAGCAAGGCTTATTTCCTGAACCGGATTATCCACTATTGTAAGCATGCTTAAGATTACCTGTATCTCACGCACGCTGAAATACCCTGTTGAAGAATCAGTATATGCCGGTATTCCTCTGTCCATCAGGGCATCTGCAAATGTGTCTGCCCAGCCTGCAACTGACCTCGTAAGAATGACAATATCCCTGTATTCTGCCGGTCTGTATACATTCTCATCCGCATCATACACATTTACGCCAGAAGCAACAATTCCTTCAACCAGCTTTGCAAGCCTGTCTGCTTCAAGTTCTCTTGTTGTTGCTTCTTCCTCATTCTCTGATGACATAAGAATTATATCCGTACTCTTATTGGCATCATCGCCATAATTACTGCTATCACACTCTGGATATGGGAATCCCGCATTAAGCCTTACCGATTCATCATACCCTATTCCCGAAAAATTCTTATTCATGATGTGCGCAAAAACATCATTCGCACATTCGAGCACATTTTCACGGCTACGGAAATTCTTCTGCAGCTCGATCCTTACATTATCCCCTGTATCACTGTAAGTATCGTACTTCTCTATAAAAAGTTCCGGACAGGCAAGACGGAACTTGTATATGCTCTGCTTTACATCGCCAACCATATATATATTGTTATTCACACCAGATAGTCTTGTCCTGGACACCGCATTTAAAATAACCTCCTGCAGCTGGTTGGAATCCTGATACTCATCAATCAGTATTTCTTCAAATCTGCCTGCAAGCTTATCAGCAGTCTCTGTGTATACCAGCTTTCCATCCTCTTTCTTTACAAGAATCGAAAGTGCAAGATGCTCCATATCATTAAAATCAATTATGCCCTTTTCACGCTTTACCTCTGAAACACGCTTTGCATACACCTTTGCCACTTTAAGGAGAGTCCTTATCTGGATACCTGCTCCCTGCATATCAGCAAATATTCCCTCATCATCTTTTAAGAATATTTTGTCATTAAGCCGTCCTATGTAATCTTTAAACAGCTTGCGCTGCCCCTTGATATATTCTTTAATATCAGGATCTGCCCCTGCATCTTTCTTTCTTGATAATGCTTCAAACGAAAATGCTCTTACCTTCCTGCCAAGTTCGCCAAAATCCTTAGAATTAACCATCTCATTAATTCCAAGAAGATCCGATTGCAGCGCATCTGTATATGCCGCAGGCCCTGCCGGTTCACCACAGATTTCTATTAATCTGTTGTATTTATCACGATAGTCAAGAAGTGCGCTTATAATCGAATCCTGCAGTTCCTTAATTGCAGGATTATCATAAGTCTCATCATCATATACCCTCATGCACTCGTCAAACCACTCTTCAATCCATGGGTTACTTCGTGAAAAACGATATATTTTATCTATAATGCTCACAAGTCCTGAATCATCTCTTCCCATTCCAAATGCGTCAACAAGATTAAAGAATTCCTCATCTGCTTCTGCGTAGAATTCCTCAAGTACATCTTCTAACACATCATTTTCAAGAAGCTTCTTCTCTCCCTCATCCATTATCCTGAATCCGGGATCCAGATTTACCTCTGGAAAATGGTTTCTTATTATCCACAGACAAAAACTGTCTATTGTTGTTATCTGTGCATTATTAAGCAATGTTATCTGTCTTAAAAGATTCACATCTCCAGGATTATCATCAAGCATTGAGTCAAGTGCTTTTCTTATCTTATCCTTCATCTGTGCCGCCGCCGCTTTGGTAAATGTAACGACAACAAGCCTGTCTATATCTATATTCTTGTCAGGGTCTGTAATCATGGAAATAATTCTTTCAACAAGTACGGCAGTCTTACCAGAACCAGCAGCCGCTGAAACCAGCACATTACAGTCTCTTGTATCAATCGCACTCTTCTGCGCCGGCGTCCATTTTCTTTCCATTCTCATCAACCCCTTCCTTTATATTATTCCATAACACTTCATCATCGAACTTCTTTAATTTTCTGTAATTGCAGCCCGGCAAATCTACAGAAAATCCGCATACTGCCCCGTAAGGACATCTGTCGCAGCTCGAAAACTGTCCGTCTTTATAAGGACTGCGCCTGATGTCACCACCTGCTATTCTGCCCGCAGTATCAACCGCCCTTACATCGACGAATCTTCCAAGCATATTGAACTGCTCAGTATTCATTACCTTGCTTCTTCGTGAATCAAATCCGCCATCGGCCTTTCTGCTCACAGGAATATTAAGAGAAGTGCCCTCAGTATTGTCCATCTTCTCGGCAATATCCTTGTCCGAATTAACCATTCCTTTAAGGCGAAGTTCACCCTTAATCTTATCCTCTATCTCTTCTGCGCTCTCTGTTGTCGCAGACACAATCGGGTCACTTATATTGTAATAGAACACTCCTGCAGGAATAATATTCTTACCTGGACGCATTTTCGCTACAAGCTTCATTGCCGCTTCCATGTAGACCATAAGCTGTATATCAATTCCGTAATATGTCTTAACTATGTTAAAATCTTTCTTTCCGGTTTTGTAATCAATAATTCTTACATAGACATCTGTATCATTCTCACATATGTCCACGCGGTCAATAGTTCCACTCATAGGCTGCTTTCTGTCGCCATCCCCAACTTCCATGTTGAACTTATGCTCGAATACAAATGGCACGAAATCACCACATTTTAACTGTTCTCCCATCGCCCATATCGTGCGGTCTGCAAGGTCTTCCATACGCTTAACCATAAATGAATTACGGCTTGAATCCTTAAGTATGCTGTTCTGGTATATGTCAGTGATCGCTGTCACGCTTTTTTCAACCATCTCACGACGTTTCTCTTCCGATATAAGATAATATGACTCTCCATTCTTCTTTATCTCATCACATACCTCGCGGATGACCGCATGTAGTACTACTCCGAAGTTTACTGGTGAAAATGTGAATTCTTCCCTTTCTTTCAGATCCAAACCATACCTTAAATAATACCTCAACGGACACTCTGCAAAGTTTTCAAAAGACGTGACACTTCCTACAAGCCTGCCACCCGTAAGTGAATCAATAATATCTTCATCTACATTTGCAGCAGTTTCAGTCTGTTCAAAGCTGTAAGCAGCCTGCGGTATAGTCACATAAGAATTCTGCTGTGCCGTGTCTTTGTAAGAAAGTTTCAGGCTCTGTGGAAACATTTTTCTCATGCTCCTTATGATGTACGATGGCATCAGCGCTGCACCTTCACTGTTTTTCACAGCATAGGACATATACAGTTTCTGGGAACTCTTTGTCATAATAAGATACAGATAGAATCTTTGTGTAAATGCCTTTTCTCTCACAGAGGCTGACATGACTATTCCCTTATCCTCAAGATATTCCCTGTCGCTTTCTGACAGAACACTTCTGGAATCAGCCTTCTTAGGAACATTGCCATCATTGATTCCAACAAAAAACATAACTTTGATATTATCAAGACGGGTTCTTTCTATATCACCTATAACAACACAGTCATTGGTCTGTGGAATAAGTCCTATCTTAATCTCTTGAAATCCTGACGCAAGTATTTTGTTAAATTCCTTAATACCGACTTTCTCACTCCCAAGAAGCGCATACATTTTGTCCAGTACTTCTATAACTTTCTTATATAACTGTGCATATTCATCACCAGTGTACTCGTTATCATTAAGTACACAGATCTTCTGCTCCATATCCTCACGCACAAGAAATTCGTAAAGTGCCTTTACCATATCCGCAACATTAGATTCTTTTGACTTAAGCACTTCTTCCAGAGGATCTAACATGTCAGTTATCATTGTCCTTAGTGAATTAAGCTTCTCAAGATCAGTATTATTCACTGTTCCCCTGAATTTTCTCATCCATGGCTCATGCCACTTTGCCCTGCCTCTGATTCCAACTGCAATACAGTAATTGTCAAGCAGGTCAATATCCTCACGTTCCATTCCACTCATTCCGGTTCTGAGGAATCCCAGAACACTGTCATAGCTGTAGTTATTCTCTATTATTCCAAGAGCCCCATTAATTGCTGCAATCAGTGGATTATCTGTTACATGGCGTTTATAGTCTAAGAAATATGGTATATCATTCTGCTTTAATATATTAGCTGCCAGCTTTCCATAGCCATCCATATCCGCTGTAACTATTGCAATCTCGTTATACCTGTATCCACACAGTCTAGTCAGCCTTATTATCTCTCCTGCTGCAAATGTTAATTCTTCCTTGGCAACGGCGCCTTCATATATAACAATATTGTCAGTCTTTTTCCCATATCTTCCTGCGTCGTTTCTGAACAGATTCTGTTCAAGGAAGCCAAGCTCTTCTGAATTCTTAAATCTGGAATTAATATTCACAATCACATTCTTGCCCGGCACTTCATCCCCCGCAATATATGCAGGTTCAAGAACATTTACATGCTGCTCATCACATATCTTATAAAGCTTAGATACACAGTCCTTACTCATGTAAAAAAGCTCTTCTCTGCCTGCAACAATATTTTCACGCTCGGATGCATCAATTGTCAGAGAAACATATATCTTCGGACACATTGATAAAAGAATTGTCAGTAAATTGTACTGAACCGGTGTAAATCCTGTAAATCCATCAAATGCTATTTCACAATTCTTTATTCTTTCTGATTCAGTGACCTTTCCACATAGCTTATCAAGTATTTCTTCTTTTGTTATATAATTCTTGTCTATGTACTCTGCAAATGCATTGTATACAAGCACAATGTCATCAAGCTTGTACTGAAGCGCTGCACTTCCTTCTGAATCACTGTACGCTGCGCCTGCCGCATCCTGCATAACATCCGGCTTGATATCATACTGAAGCATTTCAGATATAACTGACTTCATCTCTGACACAAATCCTGTATTAGACAGATTACTCCCGAAATATTTTAACTTATCCTTGTTCTGTTCCAAAACTCTTTTGATAATCAGATTCTTACCTGTATCATCAAGGACTTCAAGATTGTCCTCCCCCACTTCTTCAAATACCTTATATGCAAGTCTCTCAAAACTTACGACATCAATATTAAGAATACCTTTCCTCGGATGCATGGACACCAGTCTTTTCTGAATCGCCATAGTGTACTGCTCTGGCACAACTACAATGTAATTCCTGTCCGGATTCTTCATTGATTCTTCAATTATATGTGTATACAGATGGTGCGATTTACCCGCACCAGAGCTGCCTAGAATTAATTGTAATGACATGTGTGACTCCCCTTTTAAATATTACATGCTGCATATAATGGCACATTTATCAGCCATTCCTGCTCCATATAGTTTTTAGTTGATAACTTTATTGCCATATCCGGTTTATATTTGGCACAATATGCTTTCCAAAATCTCCTCTGTATTATCTTACTATATCACATTTTCTCCGACATGCACTATATATAAACCAGCTTTTTCCCTGAACTTACACATTTTAATCATAATCTCCCCCTCACAGCCATATATTTTGTAATAATGAATATGAAGGGCAGGTTTCTTTGTGATGAGTCAGACTAAAATCGTCGTTATTCCATTAAAAAAACTCCTTATCGGAGTTGTTATTGCTGCTATTATAATTGCATTTGTCATATTTGCTGTTATCCGTCTTGGCAGCAAAGGTTCTGATAATTCAAGGAACACTTCTTCGCCTAAGAGCAGCTCTGTAAATGCATCTGCTTCTTCTAATATTGAAACACCTCTTGATAATGCCGATGCTCCTAAATTCTGCCCCGGAGTATATACTGCTTCTATCCTGTTAGATGGCAATCCTGTTGATATCCAGGTAACTGTTGATTCATCCAACATTAACAGCATTGAACTCGTTAATCTTTCCGAGTCAATCACAACTATGTATCCTAAACTGACAACCTCATTTGATGAAGTTGCCTCTAAAGTCATGGAAGCTGGCACAACCAACATAACCTATGATTCAGCCAACAGATATACATATTCCGTCTTTATAGAAGCAATAAGCGCAGCCCTTAAAAAGGCTGCGCCATAAAACTAATTAGAACAAGCTTATCTCGTCCCCATTGCTGATATTAACAAATCCTTTATATCCACGCTCCTCAAGCTTTCCAAGGAACTTACCCATCTTCTTAGGCTTTACATATAATGAGCATACCTTGCCTTCTGCTCTGTACTTTTCAGCTATGGCATAGGCATCCTTAACCTGTCCCTCATCATACATAACAGCAATCTTGTCTGCTGTCGCCTTAGTCTCAACACCATTCTGCATAAGAATTGAGAAAATTCTCTCGAATCCGATTGAGAATCCAACAGCGCTTACCTGCTGTCCTAAGAACTTTCCGATAAGGTTGTCGTATCTTCCACCGCCTGCGATAGCGCCCTTGAAATCAATGCTTTCAACTTCAAATACAGTTCCTGTATAGTAGCCCTGTCCTCTAACTAAAGAAAGGTCAAATACAACATCAAACTGACCGCCTGAAAGCTCATTTACAGTGTTAATAATTCCTCTTACGCTTTCTGCCGGAGCTTTATCCTCAAGTATAGCCTCAACGCTTTCAAGGCTTATCTCCTGTGCACTTGAAACGCTTCCGAAGAATCCGATAAACTTCTCGATTGCTGCAGCGTCAAAACCCTTGTCTGTAAGTTCAGCCTTAACACCATCAAGTCCAACCTTGTCCATCTTGTCAAATGTAATGCATACACTGTCAAGCTGTTCCTCAGCAAATCCACAATTCTGAAGGAATGAACGGAGAAGTCTTCTGTCGTTAATCTTAACCTTGAAATTCTTCATGCCAATAGCCTTAAGAGCCTTGGTTGTTGTAAGAATAAGTTCAACCTCTGAATCTGTAGAATCAGAACCTATAATATCAATATCACACTGAACGAACTCACGAAGTCTGCCCTTCTGTGGTCTTTCAGCTCTGTACACTCTGTCCATCTGGATACATTTCATAGGAAGAGTGAGTTTATCCTTGTTATTAGCAAAGTAACGGCTGAGTGGGAGTGTAAGGTCATATCTTAATCCCATATCAGCAATTTCATTTTCACAGGCTGTTCCCGTCTTAGGATTTTCCTGAAGTGAACTTACAGCCTTCTCAAGCTTATCGCCTCTCTTCATAATCTTGAATATAAGATTTAAATTCTCACCACCATCACTCTTATCAAGATTCTCAATATCTTCGATAATAGGTGTTGTAATATGCTCGAATCCATTAGCAACGTATACCTTTAATATCTCATTCTGAAGGTAATCCCTGATTTCAACCTCATTAGGAAGATAATCATTAGTACCCTTAACTGGTGTTATTTTCATAATAAAATCTCCGTTCTATTTACATACTAAGGCAGATAACCGGTATTCACCAGCCATCTGCCCTCATTTTTTAATACTTAAATAACTGATTAAGCTTCATCAATTGCCTTACCAATATCATGTCTCATATATTTGTTATCAAAATCTACCCATTCAGTAGCTTCATAAGCCTTGGCTCTGGCTTCCTTAAGGTCTTTACCAAGTGCTGTCACACCAAGAACTCGTCCTCCGTTAGTTACAACCTTGCCTTCTTCATTGAACTTAGAACCTGCATGGAATAAGAAATAATCATCTTTGCCCTTGAAATTCTCCATTCCCTTAATCTCAAAGCCCTTCTCATATGCGAGTGGATATCCGTCAGATGCAAGGATTACGCATACACATGCATTATCTTCAAACTGAAGGTCAACCTTATCAAGAGTTCCATCAATACAAGCCTCAAATACATCAACGATATCATTCTTCATTCTAGGAAGAACAACCTGTGCTTCAGGATCACCGAATCTTGCATTGTACTCAAGAACCTTAGGTCCCTTAGGAGTAAGCATAAGTCCAAAGAAGATAACACCCTTGAATGGTCTGCCCTCACTCTTCATTGCATCAACAGTTGCCTGATAGATGTATTTCTTACAGAACTCATCAACTTCCTTAGTATAGAAAGGTGATGGAGAGAAGTTACCCATTCCGCCTGTATTAAGACCCTGGTCACCATCCTTAGCTCTCTTATGATCCTGAGCTGATGACATAATCTTAATTGTATTACCATCAACAAATGAAAGTACCGAAACCTCTCGGCCTGTCATGAATTCCTCAACGACAATTGTATCACCTGCTGTTCCGAACTTCTTGTCAAGCATAAGCTCATCAACGCCTGCAAGTGCATCAGCCTTGTTCTCACAGATAAGAACGCCCTTACCGAGGGCTAGTCCATCAGCCTTAAGAACGATAGGATACTCAGCAGTCTCAAGATACTTCTTGGCTTCTTCTGCTGATGTAAATGTTTCATAAGCTGCTGTTGGAATATTGTATTTCTTCATGAGGTCCTTTGAAAACGCCTTAGAACCCTCAAGAATAGCTGCATTCTTTCTTGGTCCGAATACTCTTAAGCCCTCTGCCTCAAATACATCAACAACACCGCCAACAAGTGGATCATCCATACCGATAACTGTAAGGTCAATGCTGTTTTCCTTAGCAAATGCTACAAGTTTATCAAACTCCATTGCCTTAATATCAACACACTCTGCAAGCTCTGCAATTCCTGCATTACCTGGTGCACAGTATATCTTGTCAATCTTAGGACTCTTGCTTAACTTCCAGCATATTGCATGCTCTCTTCCGCCGCTGCCTACAACTAATACTTTCATCTTAATTCCTCCGCATATTGTTATCTATATACTTAGTCAGTAATCATTAATTAACATGTTCATTGGCAATCTTATTAATTGCCATAGGAAGAAGCTTCCATTCAGCCTGCTCCATAATTCTTCTCTGAAGAGTTTCAGGAGTATCACCATCAAGTACATCAACTGCCTTCTGGAAAATAATCTCTCCTGTATCCATTCCTTCATCTACATAATGCACAGTTGCACCTGATACCTTAACACCTTTTGCCAAAGCTGCTTCATGAACCTTAAGTCCGTAAAAACCAACTCCGCAGAATGAAGGTATAAGTGATGGGTGAATATTAATAATTCTGTGGCTGTACTGATGAACCATTTTCTCAGGGATTCTTACAAGGAATCCTGCGAGTACTATAAGGTCAACATTAAGCTCATTCACTTTATCAAGTAATGCATCGTTAAATGCATCCCTGCTTTCATAATCCTTAGGTGATATGCAATATGCTGGAATATTGTTATCCTTAGCTCTTGTGAGTGCATATGCTCCGGCATTATTGCTTATAACTGCTACAAGCTCTGTGTTAGTGATTGTTCCATCCTTAACCGCATCGATAATAGCCTGAAGATTAGTTCCGCCTCCGGAAACCATAACTGCAACTCTTAGCATAAAATAACTCCCTTCTCGCCAGCTTCAACGCTTCCGATAACATATGGAGTCTCTCCAGCAGCCTTAACTGCTGTCATAACAGTATCAACATCAGCAGGATCAACAGCAAGTACAAGACCGATACCCATGTTAAATGTGTTGTACATCATATGCTCTTCGATATTACCATCTTTTGCAAGCATCTTAAAGATTGGTGGTACTTCGTAGCTGTCCTTCTTAATTACAGCCTTAACACCCTCTGGAAGCATTCTTGGTACATTCTCGTAGAAACCGCCGCCTGTGATGTGGCTGCAGCCCTTAACCTTAACGCCAGCCTTCTTGATTTCCTTCATTGTCTTAACATATATCTTAGTTGGAGCAAGTAATGCCTCTCCTAATGTCTTTCCAAGTGAATCATAATATGTATTAAGAGATTCCTCTGTCATTGTAAATACGCTTCTTACAAGCGAGAATCCGTTGCTGTGTACGCCGCTTGAAGCAATACCGATAAGAGTATCTCCAGGCTTGATGTTCTCGCCTGTGATAAGATCCTTCTTATCAACAACGCCTACAGCAAATCCTGCAAGATCGTATTCATCCTGTGGCATAAGTCCTGGATGCTCTGCTGTCTCGCCACCGATAAGTGCACATTCAGACTGTCTGCAGCCTTCTGCGACACCACCAACGATAGTAGCAATCTTCTCTGGATAATTCTTGCCACATGCAATGTAATCAAGGAAGAAAAGAGGCTCTCCACCAGCACATACAACATCATTAACACACATAGCAACTGCATCAATACCGATAGTATCATGCTTGTCCATAATGAAAGCTAACTTAACCTTAGTTCCACATCCGTCAGTTCCTGAAAGTAATACAGGCTCTTCCATCTCCTTAATCTTAGCGAGTGAAAATGCACCTGAGAATCCACCGATTCCTCCTAACACTTCTTCTCTCATAGTAGACTTAACAGCCTCTTTCATTAACTCAACTGACTTGTAACCTGCTTCAATATCAACTCCAGATTTCTTGTAATCCATGTTTCTTTCTCCTTCAATATTATGATAAATGTACGTTAATGTAACTATCCAGTTACTAATTAATAATTCTTATAGCCGACTTCCTGAAGTCTGGCATCTTTCTTCTGAACACTTTCCTTAAGATTCTTAGTATAAGCCTTAAGTCTTTCAAGAAGTGCTGCATCAGATGTTGCAAGAATCTTGGCTGCAAGAATACCTGCATTAGCACCGCCGTTAATAGCAACAGTTGCAACAGGAATACCTGTAGGCATCTGTACTATTGAATATAATGAATCTCTACCGCCTAGTGATGTTGTGTGCATTGGAATACCAATAACAGGCATTGGGAAAATAGCTGCACACATACCTGGAAGATGTGCTGCCATACCTGCACCTGCAATAATAACCTTAAATCCCTTCTCCTCTGCACTCTTAGCGTATTCAAAGAATACATCAGGCTCTCTGTGTGCTGAGATGATTGTCATCTCATACGAAATTCCTAACTGTTCAAGAATGTCTGCTGCCTTAGCCATAACAGGCATATCAGAGTCACTTCCCATAACAATTCCTACTAAAGCCATATTAACCTCCTATGTCCGATAGATATAATATTTTAATCAGTGAAAAACACTTAAACATTATTGTACTTTGTTTTAAAGTATGCGTCAAGAAAAAGCCCATATTACATATTTACTGTTCCTGTAAAAATGCATCATTAAGTGCCCGTGTTCCATCCAGCACGAATCTGCCATTCTTAATTAAGTCTGTTCTTGTTCCATCCTCTGCCACAACAGTGATATTGCCAATCTCATCATAAGGAATTGTAATATCAGTATGACAATTGTAATAAGCCTTCTCAGGTTCAGTCTTTCGAAGAAGTGAAACCTCATTATCCCTTGAGATAATCTCCTTGCCGTCAGGATTCGTTACATACACATCTTCTGCCCTTGAATAGCATGTGTCACCAACTGCAAAATGTGGTCCCATTTTCTCAACAATAAGAATCGGAAGCTTATACACAATATCATGCTTATTGGCAAATACATACGCTGTAGTATTGGTTCCTATAGCAAACTCTCCTAGTGGTAAAGTTTCATGGTCATATAACACATTTGCCTTGAAAAGCTCTTTATTCTTAGCTTCATCATCAAAGTTCGTGCATGTGTAATCCTTAACAAATCCATCTTCAAACCATACTGTAAGATTGTTGAACTTGATATCATTAAGATATACGCTGCTCACATTTAGCACACCTGTTGTTCCCTTAAGTACAGGTGATGTAAATACTTCTCCAAGCGGAATATTAACATCTGCCAGGCAGTTCTCAAATACAGTCTGCGTCCTATGGTCGGTTATCTTCATAATAGAAACCTTCATATCTGTGCTGTTTCCGTTAGTCCCCTTAACCTCAACATACTGCGCTGTATCAAGAACATCAATAAGTGCCTGCTGGATAGCTTTATATTTGTTATAATCAAGAGTATTAATCTTCACAGTACCCTCGAAAATCTCCTCAAAATTTTCTCCAATCTCCGGTATCGGATAAGCAATTATTGTAAAGCTCCTCTCCTCGCCTTTGATGTACTCATTAACAATGCTTCCCGCATCATTGCTGTACTTCACAGACAGCTTCTGCTGCTTTGCATCAAGTGTTAAAGCCTCGCTCTTAATCTGAGGTTCAAATGGCACTTCTCCAAAGACCTCCATAACAGCAGGACCACCATGCACCGCTGCAAGCTCCTTGTTCTTCTCATATGCAAGCTTTAACGCTCCTGTCTTTCTCTCAACAAATTCGCCGTCCATATAAAGTGCATTGTCAAAGCGATGGTCGAAATCCATCTGTTTGTTAGGATTAGCACCATAATATCCAACCTTGATGTTAAGTCTTTTATTAATCGTATTGACCGCTGCCCTGTATATTGTAGGCTTTAGTCCAAGCTTTGCAAAATTGTTAATCTCTGCCCTGACAAGTCTCTCAAATCCCAGGCAGTATCTTATATTAACTGTTTTCTTCTTAGACAGATCCTTGCCTGTAAGCTCGAATCCGATTCTGTACCCTTCAGTAAATGTATCTGCCATCTTCTGAATTTCTTCTTCACTGAGTGAATTCAGATACTCTGCTGTCTTAATCTCATTATCTGTGACATACTCGCCGAATCTGTACAGATATCTTTCATCTGTAAGGTCAGACTCCATAATTATCTTAGTTGCAAAATCAAGTTCAGGGTCTAACAGCTCTCTTACCCTGTACTCCATAAGGTCATCACTGTAATCACTAACATACCAGTATACAGACTCTTTCATCTGCTTATAATCTGGCCTTCCACAGTCTTCCTCAGTCGATGCACACATGCAGTACACTTCAACAAAAAGCTCCATAAGTGCTGTCATCTCTGCCATTCTGCCTTCATATGCATACACAATCATTCCTCTTATCTCAACGTAAAGGAATGACAAAAGCCTTCCCTCTGATAGCCCTAACTTTGAAGCTGCATATGCCGGATTAGCGTAGCTTGTCTCGTAAGCCTTTCCAATTACATCTTCATACAGACCTGTATTCAGATTCTTATATTCTTCAAGTGAATAATCTTTATACTCATCTGCTTTTAAATCAGCCGCAAGCTTATCCATCTTAAGAATAAATGCGGCGACGCATTTGAAATAATCTGCATAACCATCGGTCTTAAGCTCCGGTGCCTCTGCTATCTCTTTAATTCTTTCTATTGCAAGCCCGAAACGTTCCTCTACATTATCATTAAACAATTCCAATCTCCTTCTGCCAATTATTAAGTTATATGCCCATCAGAAATACAGCAATCATAAACACTGCTATTATTCCACACAGCATTGAACCTAATCTTGACAAACCATAAAACTTATTATCTTCCTTGAAACTAAGCAAACCAATTACTGTTCCAATTACTGCAAGTATCAGACTCAGCAAGCCAAGGCTTCCAACTCTCAACCCTCCAGCTCCTGCTTCCTTAAAAGACAGATACACTCCATAACCAAAAGAAAGCAATGACAGTATTCCCATTGATGTAGATATCAAACCACCAAGAGTCTGACTTTTATCTGAGAACTTATATTTATTAAAAAGTTTCATACTTTCACCTGTCCTTATTAAACATTTTAACTATTCCGTATACTGCCACATATACCACATACCCGCACAATGCGCCCAATACATTAAGCACAAGATCATCAACGTCAAAGCATCCAACCTTGCATAAAAGCTGTACTGTTTCTATTGTAAGCGAAAGTGCGAATCCATATGCAAATGTAGCTAATACATTAATTCTGCCATTAGAAAGCCACGGCAGGAATATTCCAAATGGTATGAATGCCAGTACATTCCCAATGATATTAAGAAATGCTATCCAGCCAAGTGTATCAAAATCTCCAAGATAACGCCAATAGCGCCTGATTTCCCTGAACAATGTAAGATTATACTTATATCCACTGGCAGCCTCTGCCCTTCCCATTCCTTCTGCGAAAAAGACCACATAAAAGAGCAGCAGCATATATATAACAAAAAGTGCCCATTTTATAAGCTTTATATAATGTTTCTTTTTCATAATAAATCTGCCCGGCAGGCATAATTAACCCACCAGGCAGTTCCCCTTCACTAGAATAAGCTATCTGATCTGTGCGCAAGAAGTCTTGCACCATTAATGATCATAACTACACCTGCACCGATACCAAAGAGTATTATCAGGATACCAAATACAAGATTAGAAGCTCCTACTGACTTTAATTTCTTATAAAGATTCTCTTCCATAATTAACCCTCCATCATCATCAGTTATTATGCGTTCTTAACACCATATTCTGCATAATATTTGTCAATTGCAGCCTTAAGTGTATCATCAATAACTACCTTGCCCTCGCACTCTTTATTATAAAGGTGCTCTACAACATCTGCCATAGAAACAATTGCGCTTGTTGGAAAACCATATCTTTCCTTAATCTCCTCAAGTGCGCTCACCTTTCCGCCAAGTCCTACTTCCATACGATTAAGTGAAACCATAAGTCCTACGATAGTAACATCTGCTGCCCCTCTTACCTTAGGAACTGTCTCTTCCATTGACTTACCAGATGTTGTTACATCTTCTATCATAATGACTCTGTCGCCATCTTTTAACTTGCTTCCAAGGAATCCTCCTTTATCAGCACCATGGTCTTTCTCTTCCTTACGATCTGAGCAGTATCTTACTTCCTTTCCATAAAGCTTTGCATAAGCAACTGCTGTAACTACACTAATTGGAATTCCCTTATATGCTGGTCCGAACAGTACATCAAAATCATCACCATATGTTTCATGAATAGCCTTTGCATAATACTCACCAAGTCTTGCAAGCTGTGTTCCTGTAACATACGCACCTGCGTTCATGAAGAAAGGCGACTTTCTTCCACTCTTTAAAGTAAAATCTCCAAACTTTAACACATCACTCTCTACCATGAAATCTATAAATTCCTGCTTATACTGCTCCATTGTATCCTCCTTATTCAGCCCCGCTATCCGCATCTGTATATATACGTGTCATTGCTCTTTTTCTCTGCTCACTGTCTGGCGGCGCTGCTTCATATTCAATATTGTTTTTTATTCTATCATAAATGTTTTCTCGTTTCAATGCGTCTTTGGCACATTAAAACCACATATTAAAATCTGCATATCAACATTCTATGTATGCCTTTTCCTGATTATCCGGTCGTCAGAAATTCATAAAGCCTACTAACCATTGTCAAGCTCATGATTTAGTATGTTGTTTCAGACCTACCAGTTCCACTCTCCCCTCCAGTTCACCTACTAATCTGTTAAAATGTTTCTCCTTAGTAGGTCTTTTTACTGTCAATTATCTTGAATATGTGCCAAAATAACATACCAAATTTACATTGAAAACTGAATTAATAGGTTTCCACACCTTTTATCAAAACTTTATGTATATCTCTCCCCAATCGTTTGGAAAACAAAAGTTACACCTTCAAACTTAAAAACACGATTTTTATATTTCTAATCACATATGAGATATTCCAGCACATAATCGCTTCTTTCATTTTCTTTTAAATCTCGATTAACAAAGCTCAAAATTCTTCCACTATCATCTCATCATCTATAAAAATCCTATTTTTTATAATTCTGAACCAAGCAGCAGAACTATGTATATATTTTGAAAGCATCTTACATATTTCATTTTTATATCCACAGTTTCTTAAAAAGCTTAAATCAATTGTGTTATATTGTTTCATTTTTTCTGTATTTATATTAAACCCCGGATCATTATTGGGATATTCATCCTTTTCCATCCAATTTTCATCAGGTATCTCTATATTCATATATTTATCACCATATATGAATATATATCTTTCTTTTCCAATATCTGATGAACTCGTTTCTTCTATTTGTTGCCTAAGACAAAGTGTATCTGCTAAATTATTCCATAACAAAAGATGCTCATCCTTACTTTTAACAACTCTACCTGTCGGAATCTTTAAATACCCTGTACGCTGATATGTATCAACAATATTCATATCTGCTATTTCTTTTTTTCTTTCTTCTGAAATATAATCATATATATAATTCATAATTTTACCCCGCATCTCTTTATTAAAGCACATTAATAATTAATGCCATATCAACGCTACAGCTAATGAAGCAGCTATTATTGCTGTCATACATTTTTTCTCTTTATACCAAACCCATGATATGTTAATCATCATGTTCCATTTCTGCTTTTTCTTTTATTCTTCTTCACAAAATTTCATAAATAATTCCATAGCTTCCTTAGACATTCCACCCCATGCACTGTTTCTCTCAAATATCTGGTCAATAACCTGAGAAAAATCATTTGTTCTATATGTAATATCACCTTCATAATATCCCATGAATTCGCCATTATCATTGGAGAAGCATACTACTTCTCCATCTCCTGACATTTCTCCTATAACCGTCAGATTATCTGGCATAAAATTATGATGGAAATCATCTGTTCCCCAAAACATTGCACTCGATCCATCAATCAGACATTTTTCTGTAAATCTAAGCCATTCCTTATATGTCTCTGGAATCTTTACGCCATTTGCCTCCTCCCATTTATTTAATTTATCTTCATCTATTGGTTCATTAAAATATGTTTTTCCAAGCTCATCATCATTGTCCCGCTTGTCACACCACTCATATAATTCTTCAATCTTGCTCTTTAAACTGTTATTTTCTGGTATCCCTATCTTTGTATACATATTTATTATCCTCTCTTTCCTCCAAAAACAAAAAAGCAGACAACATCACATTCCGTGACATCATCTGCAACTCAACTATCTTATATCTTCAATATATCCAATACTCCCCAGACCACTGAATCAACTTAGACTTGTAGCTTTGTGTCCCTGCATTTCTGCAGGTTTACCCCTCTTTTGTTTTGAAATCTACTCATTTGTTATTTTATCATGGATATCAGGGAATTTCAATCGTACAAGTATCAATTTCTTAACGCTGTAATCGGCACAACAAATACTCCATCAGGTCTTTGATATGCAGCATTAGATAATCCACATATAACACATAACGAATCTGGCGCAATTCCTCCACTTGCTTTAATTTCATTTTTTATTTTTATAAGATTCTCTGCCGCCATATCTATTTGGTTTGCACCCAATTTGATTTCGAATCCACACCATTTTCCATCAGGCATTGCTATAACTGCATCCATTTCATTGTTATTATAATCCTGATAATGATACAATTCTGCATCAAATGACTCAGCATATATTTTCAAATCTCTTTCACACAATGCTTCGAATAAGAATCCCAATGTATTTAAATCATTCAGTAACATTTCAGGTGTCGCATTTAACAATGCGGCTGCTAATGATGGGTCTGACAAATGTCTCTTTTCTGCCTGCTTAATACGGATTGATGATCTAAGCTTAGCCTCAAAAGGTTTCTGATTGTCTGTGAGGAAAAGTCTTTGGAAAACATCTAGATAAGCAGAAACTGTTTCCACATCAATATCTTCATCATCTATTTCCTTAATGTCATTTTTTAATTTCTTATTTGTTACAGTTGTTGCCTCATTTCTTGCAAGCGAACGAAGAAGCAGCTCCATTTTATGCTTATCTCTTTTTACATTATCAATTCTATAAACATCATCGTCTAATACAGCCCTGATGTACTGTATAGGAAGATATGCCGCCTGTTTTAATGTTGTCTCCTGATTAGCAGGCCAGCCTCCTCTTATAATGAAATCAATAAGTTTTCTCAAGTCAACCTCACCTGATATTTTAGGTTCTATTCTACCCTCACATATATCTTTTAAAGAAATATCTCCACTGGAATTTCCACTTTCAAATAATGACATTGGTCTCATTCTCAATTTTGCAATTCTTCCAGCTCCGCTATGCAATATTCCTTTATGATTTGGTGTCGCAGAGCCTGTCAATATAAACTGCCCTTTATTACCGCTTTGGTCAACCTTATACCTGACAGCATCCCATAACTGAGGAACTTCCTGCCATTCATCAATTAATCTTGGAGTCTCTCCCTCCAAAACCAGCGATGGACTCATCTGCGCCAATTGTCTATTCTGGAAATTACCATCTGGATTGCCAAGCATAATTTCACTTTTACAATGATATGATGATGTCCAGGTTTTTCCACACCACTTCGGTCCCTCCACACATACTGCACCAAATGCCTCTAAATAACTATCAATTATATTGTCAATCAGTCTTGGTCTGTAATCCTCTCTTTCCATATTCTCTCCATTCTATTCTTATATATCATTAATATTATTGATTTAAGCTTAACCTATATACATATTTATATTCATCATTATAATTCAATACGATTAATTTTTCAATTTAAATCCGACAGATTTTTGATTTCCAATCCGATTGTTTTTGCATTTTCAATCCGATAGATTTTTAAATTTCAACCCGATTGTTTTTGCATCATCATTTCCTTATAGCAAATAGTATAAAACTCCCAACACATTCCTCTTGACCTAAACCTGACTTTAGGTGCTATGATATAAAATGTATTAAAATATAAGATAAGGAGTATCAGAAAACATGTATATTGAGAATATTAACAGTCCTGCTGATGTGAAGAAACTTAACATTATGCAGCTTAATGTCCTTGCAGAAGAAATGCGTCACGCCCTTCTTACAAGAGCCAGCAGACATGGTGGACATTTTGGTCCTAACTTCGGTATGGTAGAAGCAATCATCGCCATGCATTATGTATTTGATTCGCCTAAAGATAAAATCGTATTTGATGTATCACACCAGTGCTATCCTCACAAAATGCTCACTGGAAGAAAAGAAGCATATCTTTATGAGGAGCATTATGATGATGTGTCAGGATACACTAATCCTCACGAAAGCGAGCATGATTTCTTTACTGTAGGCCACACTTCAACTTCTATAAGTCTTGCCTGTGGTCTTGCCAAAGCAAGAGATTTAAACGGTGAATACGGTAATGTAATCGCCGTTATAGGTGATGGTTCTTTAAGCGGCGGTGAGGCTTTGGAAGGTCTTGATTTCGCTTCTGAATTAAATAGCAACATGATTATTGTTGCTAATGATAACAACATGTCTATTGCTGAGAATCACGGTGGTCTTTATGCCAACTTAAAGCTTCTTCGTGAAACAAATGGACAGGCTGAATGTAATCTTTTCAAAGCAATGAACCTTGATTACATCTATGTTGACAAAGGTAATGATATCGCTTCCTTAATTGAAGCATTTGAAAAGGTTAAAGACACTAAAAAGGCAGTTGTTGTCCACATTAACACTCTTAAAGGTAAAGGTTATGCACCTGCCGAGCAGGATAAAGAAAAATGGCACTGGCATATGCCTTTTGATATTGCAACCGGAGAATCTCTTTCCAAGGGCGGAGAGCCTGATTTCGCTGACGCTTCTTTAGAGTATCTTTTAAAGAAGATGGACGAGGACAAGAGTGTTGTTGCAATCACAGCCGGAACCCCTACTGTTATGGGATTTACTGCTGACATGAGAGCTAAAGCAGGAAAACAGTTTGTTGATGTTGGTATCGCAGAGGAAACTGCTGTTGCATTAGCTTCTGGTATCGCTGCTAACGGCGGAAAGCCAATATTTGGCGTTTACAGCTCATTTATACAGAGAGCCTATGACCAGATTACTCAGGATGTATGTATCAACGGCAATGCAGTAACATTTGCAGTATTTGAAGGCTCTGTGTACGGAATGAATGATGTTACACATCTCGGACTTCAGGATATTCCTATGCTCAACAGCATTCCGGGACTTGTATATCTTGCACCTGTTACTAAGGAAGATTATATTGCAATGCTCGACTGGTCTTTAACACAGAATGAGTATCCTGTTGCTATTAAAGTTCCGGGCGGCAGCATGATTTCAACAGGTGTACCTGTAACTAAGGATTTTGGCAAGCTTGACACCTATGAGATTACTAAGAAAGGAAGCAAAGTTGCTATCCTCGGACTTGGAACTTTCTATGAAACTGCTGTTAAAGCCGCTGATATTCTTAGGACTTCACACGGAATTGACGCAACTGTTATTAACCCTTACTATATCTCAGGTATTGACGCAGACACTCTTAATGAATTAAAGAAAGACCATACAGTAGTTGCAACTCTTGAAGACGGCTACCTTGAAGGCGGCTTCGGTGCTAAGATTGCAGCATTCTATGGTTCTTCTGACATGAAGGTGTTAAACTTTGGTATTAAGAAAGAATTTATCGACAGATACGATGTCTCAGAAGTATTAAAGGATAACCACCTTACTCCTGAACAGATTGCAGAAGATATTGCAGCAACATTATAAATATTACATTATACTCAAAAAGACATGGCAATCATCATACAATGACTGCCATGTTTTTTTAGAATTTATCTCTGTCTTTAATTCCCATAATGTCTGCTGCCATTACTCCTTAACAGCCTCCACAAACTCTTCAGTCCAGTGCCTCCACGACCACCTGGCTTCGGCATACTGAACACCTCTTGCAGCCTTCTCCTTCAGGGAAGCTGCATCAGCCACAAGGTCTTTAATAAACTCCCCAACATTATCCAGTTCATCAAGAGAATAATATTCAACTCCTGAATCTATAGGAATCTCACGGCACATATAAGCACTTCCATCCGTAATGCTCACACAGCCATTCATAAGTGCAAGCGGCGTCCTGTCATGTATTCCTGCCTTAAACCACGGAAGCTGGTTAATCGAAAGCCTTGCATTATTATATATTGCCGGAAGTTCCCCATATGTTACCTCTCCACAGTCCTTAACATGCTCCTTAATGAATGTCAAATCCTCTTTCATAAGAACCTCTGCCTTCATAAGAAAAGTATCCCAGTTATGTCCATACAGCTTCACAGGCACATGATTTCTTATAAGCTGAACCACCATCTCCTGTCTTATGGCCGCCTGAATATATACATCAGCCATGAAATTCTGCTGCAGCTTCTCTGCTATCTGTGTTCCACTGATACCCGGATACATCTGCCTTATGGCTTCCTCCTGCGTAAGCTCCGGATTATCAAACAGTATTTGTGTAAATGTATTAAAAAATTCTATATTATCACTATCCTGCTTCTTTACCTTTATATAAACCATATCAGGATCAGTGTAGGACGCCGTGAATATCAGGTCATTATCACGCATATCATACGGCTTCAGACCGCCCTCTGCCTGCTTTGCAGCAAGCGGAAGAACAAAACATTTATTAATATGAGGATAAGTTTCATCAATAAACTTCTTATGCTTCTCGTCAAGACATATTACATTCATGTTTTTTAAAGGCACTTTGAGACTATCATGATGATAGAACGGATGGTCAAGAATATAATGCCAGACCGCTTTTCCAAGCCTGTCAAAGCAGTATCTTCCCGAATCATCACATACTGCGTCCTGCTTTGTATTAATATCAAACACATAATCAAAAGGCTGGGAGTCATACTCATCAGCCAGCACACACAGCTTATCCTTCTGTGTGGCTTTATCTAATCTGATATGCATGACTTCCCAGCCCATAGCTTTTAATTCTTCACTTATGCAGTCAATAAAGTAAGTTGTTGAGTCATAGCATATAGAACCATTACTTAAGAAAAGTATTCTATCTGACACAACCAATCAGCTCCTTAATATCTGCTACATTATTCTTTTCCATATATTCCCTGATTCCATCAATAACTTTAATAGTTGTATATGGATCATTAAAATTCGCTGTTCCGACAGCAACTGCACTTGCACCAACCATAATCATCTCAAGTGCATCCTCTGCTGTTCTGATTCCACCCATTCCAATTATAGGAAGGTTAACTGCATTGGCAACCTGATAAACCATTCTTACTGCAATCGGATGAATAGCAGGTCCTGATACACCAGCAGTCTTGTTAGCTACTGCAAATGTTCTTCTGTTCACATCAATCTTCATACCTGTAAGAGTATTGATAAGTGAAACCGCATCAGCACCACCTGCCTCTACAGCCTTTGCCATCTCTGTAATATCAGTAACATTAGGGCTTAACTTCATAATAACCGGCTGCTTTGCTACCTTCTTAACCGCCTTAGTAATAGCCTCTGCAAAAGCTGGAACCTGTCCGAAAGCAATTCCACCCTCTTTGACATTAGGGCATGAGATATTGATTTCAAGAAGGTCAACCGGCTGTTCACCTAGCTTTTCAACAGCATCCACATAATCTGCCTCAGATTTTCCACAAACATTAACAATAATCTTAGTATCGTACTGTTTAAGAAATGGAATATCCCTTTTTACAAATGTATCAAGTCCCGGATTCTGTAATCCGATAGCATTCATCATTCCACCGTAAGTCTCAGCAATTCTTGGTGTAGGATTGCCCGGCCATGGAATATTGGCAACGCCCTTGGTTGTCACTGCACCGAGTCTGTTAAGATCAACATATTCTCCGTACTCCATGCCTGAACCGAATGTTCCAGAAGCAACTGTCACAGGATTCTTTAATTCAACTCCTGCAATATTGACTGACATATTAATATCGCTCATTACAGTTCTACCTCCTTAACATTAAATACCGGACCTTCCTTGCACACTCTCTTATTCTTAACCTGAGAATGGTCATCAATCTCTGTTGATTTACATACACATGCAAGACATGCACCAATTCCGCATGCCATCTTCTCTTCTAATGAAACATAACATGGAATATCATTTTCAAGTGCATATGCCTTAATTGCACGAAGCATAGGAGTTGGTCCACATGCAAATATAACATCTGCCTCAACCTTTTCCTGTTTTACGGCATCTAATACATTTCCCTTTGCACCAACGCTTCCATCTTCAGTTGCAATATATACATCTGTATCAGCAACCATCTCAAAATCTTCCTTAAGGAAAGTCTGGCTGTTTCTGTAACCGACTACAACATTCTTGTGGCAGTCTAATCTTCTTGCAAGTTCAAGCATAGGCGGAACACCTATTCCACCACCGAAAAGAATAGCCTTATCAAAGCTTCTGCCATCTGCCTTAAGCTCTGCAACAATCTTTTCCAAGTCATAGCCATTGCCAAGAGGTCCCTGAATATCAAGATATTCTCCTGCTTTCATCTTAGAAAACTCTTCTGTTCCCTTACCAGCAACCCTGAATACAATTCTTAAATTATTATCCTCAACCTTACATATACTGATAGGTCTTGGTAACATTCTTGAACCATCATTAGAATATACTGATATAAACTGTCCAGGCTTAGCGGCATTAGCAATATCCTTTGTTTCAAACCATATTTCATAGACTCCGTCAGCAAGACAATCTGCCTTAAGAATCTTCGCATTTTCTCTGTACGCCATAATAAACTCCATTATTAAACTGTGTATAAATATGTATAATTACTTGCCAAGTGCTCCGTTGATATCAGCAATCATATCAAGAGCAGCCTGTCTTGAAGCTTCTCCGAAATTCTTCTCGCCAAACTTCGCATACTGCTCCTTAGTATATGCTGCAATAATTCCTCTTGAGCTGTTTACAATAGCTCCAAGTCCGTCAGGATTAAAGAAATCAACAAGATCCTTTCCCTGTCCGCCCTGTGCGCCATATCCCGGCACAAGAATATATGCCTTAGGCATAACCTTTCTTAATACTCTTCCCATCTCTGGATAAGTAGCTCCGACAACCGCACCGACATTGCTGTAATCTCCGTCCATGCTTGAAGCTCCCCACTCATTAACCTTCTCACCAACTAACTCATATAATGGTCTTCCGTTGATAAGCTGATCCTGAAATTCTCCGCTTGAAGGATTAGAAGTCTTAACAAGTATAAATATACCTCTGTCCTGCTCGTTGCACACCTTGATAAATGGATTGATACCGTCAGAGCCAAGATATGGATTAACAGTTGCAAAGTCCTCATCAAAAGGTGTAATTGCCTTAGAACCAATATTAACCTTTCCAAGATGTGCTACCGCATAAGCCTCAGAAGTTGAACCAATATCGCCTCTCTTAACATCACCGATAACAATCATGCCTTTCTCGTGGCAATAATCAACAGTTTTCTTGAATGCCTTAAGTCCTTCAATTCCAAACTGCTCATACATTGCAATCTGTGGTTTAACAGCTGGAACAATGTCATATATATTATCTATAATACCTTTGTTATACTGCCATATAGCCTCTGCTGCTCCCTCAAGTGTCTCACCATACTGCTCAAATGCAGCATCTGCAAGATGCTTTGGAAGATACTTCATCATCGGATCAAGTCCTACAACTATTGGTGCATTAGTCTCTACAATCTTATCAACAAGCTTCTTAATCATTAATCTACTTTAGCCTCCTTAATTCATACGCAAAATCACTTTATTCTACAACTTTGGAACTTCTCTTTCAATAAGAATTTCTGTTCCATTATGGTCTGAATACACAACTCTTCCATTAACAAGCGTATATAAAACCTTTCCATACACATGCTTTCCTTCAAATGGAGTATTCTTTCCCTTTGAAGCAAATCTGTTGCTGTCAATATCATACTCTTCTGTAGGATTAACAACTGTTATATCAGCAACTTTTCCCGGTGCAAGAACTCCTCTGTCAATTCCAAGTATCTTAGCCGGGTTATAGCTCATTTTCTCAACCATCTGTAACGGAGTAAGTACTCCTGTTCTTACAAGCTCAGTAATAGTAACCGGAACTGCTGTTTCAAGACCTACTACACCAAACGGTGCTTCATCAAAAGGTCTTTCCTTCTCAGTAGGATGATGTGGAGCATGGTCTGTTGCAATAACATCAATAACCCCTGATGCAAGCGCTTCTTTAAGAGCCTTTACATCATCTGCCTTTCTTAAAGGAGGGTTAATCTTAAAGTTGGCATCATCCCCATTCACCGCATCCTCTGTCAGTGTGAAATGATGTGGGGCAACCTCTGCTGTCACTGGAATCCCCTGTTCCTTGGCAATCTTTATAATAAATGCTGATTCCTTATTAGATACATGACTTATATGCAGCTTTGCACCTGTATTCTTTGCAAGAAGAATATCTCTTGCAACAATAACATCTTCTACTGCATCCATTATTCCGAAAAGTCCAAGTTCCTTGGCTCTCTCTCCTGCATTCATAACACCTCTTGCTGCAAGGTTAGTATCCTCACAATGTGCAAATACCGGAATATCAACCTCCGCTGCCTGTCTCATAGCCTGTCTTGCAGTTCTTGCATTCATAATGGTTCCACCATTATCACTCACTGCAACAGCTCCTGCATCCTTTAGTGCCTCAAAGTCAGTAAGATACTCTCCCTCCTGACCTGCTGTCATGGCAGCTATTGTATACAGATTAATGTCTGTAACTTCCTCAGCCTTATCAGTTACATACTGTAGCATCTCCACATTATCAATAACCGGCTTGGTATTAGGCATCATACACACAGTTGTATAACCGCCTCTCGCCGCTGCCCTTGAACCGGTTCTTATAGTTTCTTTATGCTCATATCCTGGTTCCCTGAAATGTGCATTAAGATCAATAAGACCTGGCATAACCATACATCCGGATGCATCAATAACATCATCTGCCAGAGACTCATCAATTTTCTCCTGCATATCAGTTATAAATCCATCTTTAATAAGTATATCCATTACCTTGTCAGTTTTGCTTGCTGGGTCTAAAACCCTTCCCTCTTTAATTAATACATTCATACGCCTAAACTCCCCTCAAAAATACTTTCTTCAAAAACTTTAGCTGGTACAGGTTTACCAAAGTAGTATCCTTGAATATAATCCACACCAATACTTTTGAGCAATTCAAATTGTTCCTTATGTTCAACGCCCTCAACAACTATCTTAGTTCCTATTGTCTTAGACAGATCCACAATAAGCTTTACAAATGCCTGAGCATAATCATCTTCCACTATATCATCTATAAATGTCTTATCAACCTTGATAATATCAAGTGGAAGCTGCTTTATGTAATTCAATGACGAATATCCCGTACCAAAATCATCAAGTGCTATTCTTGGTCCAAGTTCTTTAAGCCCTGTAATTATACTCATAACTCTTTCCATATCATTAATAGCAAATGTTTCTGTTATCTCCAGGACAATATTCTTAGGATTAACCCCTGTTTTATCAAGAATTCTTCTTATATTCTCAACTACATCCTTCTGCAAAAGCTGTACTACTGAAAGATTAACATTAATATAGAAATCCGGATGCCCATTCTCATTCCATATCTTACACCTTCTGCACGCTTCTTCCAAAACATAATCGCCTATGGATGTTATAAGTCCAAGGTACTCTGCGAGTGGTATGAAATCACCCGGAGCCATGAATCCAAGTGCCTTACTATCCCATCTGACAAGCGCCTCACAAGAACTGCATTTGTGAGTTCTGACATCAACAACCGGCTGATAGAATACTACGAATTCATCAATATCATTAGATATCGCCTGTCTCATATTATTCTCTATATCCAGCCTTTTAGCCGTTGAATTGTCAGCATTGCTATTATAATATGCATATCCATTCTTACCCGAACGCTTTGCTGCATACATAGCCACATCTGCCATTCTTGTGATCTCATGAACATCTATACTATTATCCGGGAATATAGCAACACCCATACTCATTGTACAGAAGTACTCCGTCTCCATAAGATACCATGGTTTATTAAACATAGCCTTTATATTAGTAACTATTCTCTCAAGGCTCTTATACTGTTCCGGTTCAACAATTATTACAAATTCGTCTCCGCCCATTCTGTAACAATGTTCTCTTAATCCCGGTATACTTGTAAGTCCTGCTGCTATCTGCTGCAACAGAACATCTCCATACTGATGTCCAAGTCCATCATTGATGTGTTTAAAATCATCAAGATCGATAAACAGTACTGCACCCTTGCTGTTTTCACGTTCAGCACGCTTAATCACTTTCCTTAAATCGACCTCGCACTTCATACGATTATAAAGGCCTGTCAGGAAATCATTATGGGCCTGATATTCTATCTTCTGCTGGTTCTTTTTCTTCTGTGTAATATCAAGTGCTGTAGCAACTATAGCCTCACTTCCATCCACCCAGTTAAGCTGTGAAAATCTCACTTCAAACCACAAACCTGACTCCGTATTATATCTCTCCATAGGCGTCTTAAGGATCTCTGCCATATTATCACTGAAAAAAACTTCCTCCAGGCATTCTTTTATCGTTTCACGTACTTCATGTACCTTTACTGCCATTTCATTCTCGAAAAGTATCTTTCCTGTGCTTTTACTGCAAACAATTATACCTGAGCCAATATTTCCAAGAATATTCTCTAATACATCATACGAAGATATAAGCGAATTATTAATTACCTTACTCTGTGCAATGCTCTGCATTATCATTACAACATCTTTAATATATTCTTTTGTTTCATCGTCAATCTCTAATTCATCATGCTCTCCAAGAACAAGAAGATACATTGCTTTTATTTTGTTAATGTATATAGGTGCCGATATTGAGACATCCATTCCCAGCTTGTCCAATACTGCACACTCTTCGCCCGATGACATACTTCTTTCTGTATACTTCACGGCATCTTCGCACAGTGCAAATGATGCAGCGTCCACATTTCCAATAACGTCCATGCATCTGGCTTTCCCAGATTCAACTATCATATGCATATTACCACCCGTAGGATCTATCTGCATAATCCCGGCACTTTCTGCATTAAGACTGTCTGTTATCTGTCCAAGAATTCTCTGTGAAACATCTGTAAAAGTTCCATTATCATCCAGCATGTGAACTATCTCTGAAAGTTCAAGATTTCTTTTTCTAATACTGTTCAAAACGTTCCTCCGACAATACATAAATCTATATTTATTATAGACCATTAACCCTCTTTTGGAAACTGATTTTTTTATTTATGGATAATTAATTGTTTTATATATTATTGCGTGTTATTATATCTTTATTACTAATTAACAGGATGGATATTATGAACATTATTAAGTACAATACAACTCTGAAAGCATCAGGAAAGGATTATTCAAGAATAGTATTCTGGAACAGATTCATCAGGAATCCAATTGAACTCATATTATCATGGACACCAGCTGTCATTTCTTTAGTGTTATTAATATGTGGCATTTATTCCAGCTTTCTGCTCATACTGTATGCTGTGTGCTGGTTTTATCCAATATATATATTTGCGTATCAGTTCAAGTCCAATGTCAATTATCATTTAAAGCACAGGGATCCATCTGAAGATGCACATTGTATTATAACTCTTGCGGATAACGCCATTATAGCCGATATTCCTGAGCACAATCTCACATATACCTATGAATGGGATCAATTTACCAGTGTTTATAACAAGTTCGGATATTACATGCTCTTTAATAAGGGAAGAATGATTGTAATGCTTTGTCAGAATGACATGCCTGATGACATAAAGGGTAACGTTACATCTTTCATTAAGGAACATGTTGACCGCAACATTTGTAAATTATATTTCTAATACAACAAAAAAGCTTTATGAAATCAGTAACAGATCTCATAAAGCTCTTTTTTATTTATCTTGCAAGCCATCCTCCATCAACAGCAAGCGTAAATCCATTGACATAATCCGATGCAGATGATGCAAGAAACACAACAGCTCCCTTCATATCATCTGGTGTTCCCCAGCGTCCGGCTGGTATTCTGTCAATAATAGCTTCGCTTCTGTCAGAATCACTTCTTAATTGTGCAGTATTATTAGTTGCCATATATCCTGGTGCTATTGCATTAACATTAATATTATGAACCGCCCACTCATTACACATTGCCTTGGTAAGTCCCATGCACGCACTCTTACTTGCCGCATATGATGGAACTCTGATTCCACCCTGATATGAAAGCATAGAATTAATATTAATTATTTTTCCACCATGTCCCTGCTTTATATACTGTTTTGCAAATGCCTGACTCAGGAAAAATACCATCTTCTGATTAACCTGTATTACGCTGTCCCATTCATCTTCTGTAAAATCAATTGCATCGTTTCTCTTAATAAGTCCTGCATTATTAACAAGTATGTCAACCTGTCCAAATGCTGCAACAGCTCCATTTACAATCTTATCTATTGACGACATATCTGAAAGATCTGCTATTATCTCTGCAAACTCTCCACCATCAGCCTCAATAAGTTTCTTAGTGTCTTCGCAAGATCTTCTTGCAACTCCCACAACCTTTGCGCCCGCCTGCGCAAGTGCAACTGACATCCCCTGTCCAAGCCCTGTATTAGCACCTGTAACAACTGCTACTTTTCCATCAAGTCTGAAAGCATCAATTATAGACATATATTCTCTCCTCTATACACAATTTAGTTAAATCCTATTATATTATTAGCAATCTTATATCCCTGCTTTGATATCCATCTTCCTGCCGCAGTCGGAATATTAACAGACCATCCAAGAAGGCTGTGCCTTAACTTCTTATATAACTTGGCATCCTTATCCTTTGCATACTTCCAAAGTTCTTTTTTCTTCTCAAGATGTTCTTTCGTTCCAGATACTATAAGGAATATTGAAGAAACCTCCATCATGATCCTAAGGTAGTTAATCATATACTTTCTGCAGTTAATATTCTCTGGATTCTCTGAAAGAAATGAATCAATCATTCTCTTATTAACAGAAATCTGCTGGTCTATTCTCGAAATCATAACACTCTCATTAACAGACTGGTCATCTCTTCCAATAAAATATCTATAGAAATTCGTATTAACATAATACATATTCTTAACATATGGAAGCGGCTCAAATACAAATATGTTGTCAACATAAAATGTATGCTTAGGAAGCTGCAATCCACATTCTTTTAACAGCTGTGTTCTATAAACAACTGTATGCATCAGTATATACTGGTCTACTTTAAAGTCCTCAATTCTTATATCATCCCATGTAAACATTTTCTCCACAGGAAAAACATTCTCATAATGAACAACTTTCTTTCTCTTGGCTCCAACCTTTTCATATACATAATTGGCAATAACCATATCTGGTTCACTGCCCTCTTCAAAGCTTCTGAGTGTAGCAAGCATACGTCTGTAGCTCTTTGCATCAACCCAGTCATCACTGTCTACTACTTTAAAGAACTTTCCTGTTGCATGCTTTAAACCTGTATTAACTGCTTCTCCATGTCCTCCATTTTCCTGATGGACAGCCTTGACAATACCAGGATACTCTTTTTCATATTTCTGGGCGATCTCATATGTATTATCCTTTGTTGAGCCATCATCAACTATAATAACTTCAACTTCTTCTCCACCTGCAATAACAGTATTGATACAATGTTCCATATATTCTGCTGAATTATAGCATGGTATTGCAAATGATAACAACTTGCTCATCATCGTTCTCCTTTACATTCTGTCTGGGCATTCTATAGCTAACAAATCAATGCACTGTTCAAGAATGCTCTTAGTAAGACTAATAAGAGCTATATAGCTTGCCTTCTTAGACTCATCAGTTTCTGTAAGTATCTTATTATTATGATAGAATCCATTAAATGCATTAGACACCTCATAAATGTACTGACATATTCTGTGAGGAGCATTATCCTTATATGCACCATCTATCACATCAGCGAATTTAATAAGTGAAAGAGAAAGATTCTTCTCACTCGCATCTGCCGCACCTGCAATCTTTAATCCTTCTGTATCTCCGCCATTCTCTTTGTATTTATTAAGTATAGATTTAATTCTTACTATTGTATAGAGAATATAAGGACCCGTATTTCCCTCAAATGATGAGAATCTCTCGATATCAAATACATAATCCTTTGATGCCTGATTAGAAAGATCTCCATATTTGAGAGCTGCAAGTCCGACTATCTTAGCCGTCTGCCTTGCTTCTGATTCCGTAGCTGTCCTGTTAGACATTATCTTGTCATAAACAGCATCATCAATATCTGCAATAAGATGTTCAAGTCTCATAACACCACCTGAACGTGTCTTAAAAGGTTTGCCATCTTTGCCATTCATTGTTCCGAATCCAACAAATCTCATATCAGCATCAGGAGCAACTATGCCAGCTTTCTTAGCAGTTCTGAACACCTGTGTAAAATGAAGTTCCTGTCTCTTATCTGCTAGATAAATATATGTATCTGGCTTGTACAGCTTTTCTCTCTCAACAATAGTTGCAAGGTCAGATGTTGCATACAAAGCAGCTCCATCAGACTTTCTTACTATACAAGGAGGAAGTTCTTTTGTATCAGACTCCTGTGCAATATCTACAACTGTAGCTCCCTGGCTTTCATATGCTATTCCATCAGCTATCATCTTGTTAACCATATCATCAATATATGGCTGTGCATCAGATTCACCTTTCCATAAGTCAAAATGAACATTCAGATTATCATAGTTTTTCTTAAGATCTGCCTTTGAAACATTCATTATATGATGCCATATTGCCCTGCATGCTTTATCTCCGCTCTGAAGCTTAAGTGTTGCCTGATGTGCTCTTTCTGCGAATTCTGCATTTTCTTTTGACTTAGCTGATGCAGCAGGATATATCTCCTCAAGTTCTGCAATGGTAAATGGTGCTTCCTCTGGATACTCTCCTGTATAATCCGGATTGAAATATGGAAGTTCAGGTTTTCTGTCCCTTAATTCCTCTATAATAAGTCCCATCTGAAGACCCCAGTCACCAAGATGAACATCTCCTATTGTCCTGTTTCCAACAAACTGGTTAATTCTCTTAACGCTCTCTCCAATAACAGCAGATCTTAAATGTCCTACATGTAAAGGCTTGGCAGCATTAGCTCCGCCATAATCTACAATAACTGTTTTTTCCTTATCCTGATTAACATATCCAAAGTTCCTGGCTTCAGACATTTCATTAAGATACTCTGCAAGATATTTTTCGCATATATTAATATTAATAAAACCTGGCTTAACGCTTTCTATCTTAGAAAATATTTTGTTATCTTTCAGCTTAGCTACTATCTCATCTGCAATCATAAATGGAGCCTTCTTATACGCTTTAGCGGCCGCCATCGCACCATTACACTGAAACTCACACAAATCAGGTCTGTTTGATACTGTAACCTTTGCATACTCTGTACCATATCCACATTCCTCAAATGCTGTCTTAATCTCGTCTGTTATAAGTTCAATTATTGTCTTCATACTTTCCACCTTTACATTTAAAATGCTGTCGTACTAAGAAACTGCTCTTAACACGACAGCTTTATAATATCTAATAAACAACCTTTATAAGAAATAGTCCATAACTTTCTGCCGGAAGCGACATCTGAATGTCTTTTCCTTCCAGACACGCCTTGACATCCTCTGGCTTTTTCAATCCATTTCCAACATCCAGCAGCATGCCGATTATATATCTTGCCATATTATGAAGAAAATCATCGGCCTCTATTCTGATATAAGCCTTTGAACCCTCATGCTGTATCCGGATCTGCTTAATGTCACGGACTGTACTTTTGCTTTTCCTTGCAGTTGTAAATGCCTTAAAGTCATGCTTTCCCTCAAAGTATGCTGCAGCCTTTCGCATTGCATCATAATCTGGCTCATCAAATGTATGATATGCATACTTTCTTCTGAATACATTAGCCACATTCCCTGTATCAAGTCTGTATTCATATATTCTTGACTGTGCATTTAGCTGGCTGTGAAATCTTTCAGGAACATCACTTACAGACATTACTGCTATATCCCTCGGCAGATATCTGTTAAGATAATTCTTGAGCTCTATCGGCTTAACCTCTTTTTCCAGCTTAAAATTGGCTGTCTGGCATAATGCATGCACTCCCTTTTCTGTCCTGGAACCCACATACATTTCAACATCTTCACCTGTCATTCTGCTTATAATCTCTATCAGCTTTCTCTCGACAGTGTTAGTTCCTGCATCTTTTCCAAGCCTCTGCCAGCCATCATATCTTCCACCATCGTATTCTATCTCTAAACGATAATTATACATCATTCGTCTTCCAAAACCTTTTCTATTATATTAATAATAACAGAACCATCAAATGGCTTCTGAATAAAATCAGCCGCACCTCTCTTTAATGCTTCCACCATATTAGTCTTCTGTCCCGCAGCTGTGACCATTATAACCTTGGCTGTAGGATCAATCTCAATAATTTCCTTAACTGCCTCAATTCCATCCATAACCGGCATCGTAATATCCATTGTAACAATATCCGGCTTATACATTTTGAACTTTTCTACGCCTTCCGCACCATTAACAGCCTCTGATACAATTTCATGTCCTGCATCTTCAAGCATATTTCTTAAAAATTTTCTTGATGTTTTAGAATCATCTACTATTAAAATCTTTGCCATATCCATTCTCCTTATTACGCTGAGAGTTTAACCTTGTTATCCGCAGCCATTATTACCCTGAACAAATCATTTCCATGAACAAATGTTACAACATAAAATCCGTCATCTGCCGTAACTTCTGCCTTTCTGTAAAATACCGGAGGATGAAGTGTCACATCAATATCTTCATCTCCAAGCTTTATTGCATATGCGCCATTGATTACATTGATAAGCTCACACAATGCATCATATGCATCTTCATCAAATTCACTGATATCCTCCTGTGCAAATGCTGATGCAAGCTTTAACAATTCAACGTTATTTCCTGAAACTCCCAGAAACACATCTATATCTCCGTCCATAATCTGACAGCCGATAAAATCCCCTTTGAAAGCTCTCTCATAATTAATATTCTCCAATTCTATATCGCCTGGCATAACACAACTAAGACTCTTGAGCATACACTGCATCTGTGTGTTGTAATAATTATTCTCCATATTAAGGAAAGTCTCTACCATCTTATCTGTATCACCCTGTCTTATAATCTGCAATTCCCTGTCAGAGAATTTCTTTCCAGAATGATTCTTTGCGATATATTTACCGAGTATTCTGTCTTCCATATGCTATCTCCTTCTCGTAAAAATAGACGCCCCTAAAATATACCTGTTCATACACATTAATATATTTATACTTCAAACATTATACATCATATCATCATTTATTAGCAATAATTTCAGTCAAAATCATCTTTTATTAACAAAAAAACATCCAGATATGATGATAACCATCATATCCGGATGCTTATTACATGCTTTCGCAAGACTTTTATTTTATTATTTATCTTCTACTGAATAGTTAGGAGCTTCCTTAGTGATGTGGATATCATGTGGATGACTCTCTCTTAAAGCTGCTGAAGACATCTTAATGAACTGAGCTGTTTCCTGAAGTACTGGAATTGTAGGTGCTCCACAATATCCCATACCTGAACGAAGACCACCCATAAGCTGGAAGATAGTATCCTCAACAAGTCCCTTATAAGCAACACGTCCTTCAACACCCTCAGGAACAAGCTTCTTGGCACCAGTCTGGAAATATCTGTCCTTGCTTCCGTTCTCCATAGCGGCAATAGAACCCATTCCTCTGTATACCTTGTACTTTCTTCCCTGGAATAACTCGAATGTACCAGGAGCTTCATCACAACCTGCAAGAAGGCTTCCTAACATGCAGACATTACCACCTGCTGCGATAGCCTTAACGATATCTCCTGAATACTTGATACCACCATCAGCGATTACTGGAATACCATACTTCTTAGCTTCTGCATATGCATCCATAACTGCTGTAACCTGAGGTACACCAATACCTGCAACAACTCTTGTTGTACAGATAGAACCAGGTCCGATACCAACCTTAACTGCATCTACACCAGCCTCGCAAAGAGCCTTAGCCGCTGCACCTGTTGCAATGTTACCAGCGATAACCTGAAGATCAGGGAATGCTGACTTAATCTCTTTAAGAGTTGTAATAATATTCTTAGAATGACCATGAGCTGAATCAATTACGATACAGTCAACGCTTGAATTAACAAGTGCCTGAACTCTGTCCATAACATTAGCTGTGATACCAACAGCAGCACCTGCAAGAAGTCTGCCCTGTGAATCATGTGCTGAAGATGGATACTTAACACTCTTCTCAATATCCTTGATTGTGATAAGTCCTCTTAACTTGTAATCATCGTCAACGATAGGAAGCTTTTCTTTTCTAGCCTTGCCTAAGATCTTCTTAGCTTCTTCAAGAGTTGTTCCAACTGGAGCTGTAATAAGATTCTCGCTTGTCATACACTCCTTGATTGGTCTGTCAAAGTTCTCCTCGAACTTAAGATCTCTGTTAGTGATAATACCAACAAGCTTGCCGTTATCATCTGTAATAGGAACGCCCGAAATTCTGAACTTACCCATAAGGTCGTTAGCTTCCTGTAATGTATTGTCTGGATGTAAGAAAAATGGGTCTGTGATAACACCATTCTCTGAACGCTTAACCTTGTCTACTTCCTCTGCCTGAGCTTCAACTGACATATTCTTGTGGATAATACCAATACCACCCTGTCTTGCCATTGCGATTGCCATTCTGTGTTCTGTAACTGTGTCCATACCTGCACTCATTAAAGGAATATTAAGCTTAATATTCTTAGTGAGCTGTGTTGAGAGGTCAATCATATTAGGTGTTACTTCTGAATACTGTGGAACTAAAAGTACGTCGTCAAATGTAATGCCTTCACCAATAATTTTACCCATTTTGCTAAAATCCTCGCTTTCTGTTGTGTTTTATTATTATATAGAAAAAATCCGAATAAATAAATTAATCCGGATGTTTCTACAAGTAACTGACATCTTCGTCAGTATATAAATATATTACAAGAGAATATAACAAAACTGACGTTAAAAGTCAAACATTTTTTATAAATATGATACTCCCTTACTGACTGAACTTATAATTGCCTCTTTCATGGCATCATTTGGGAGCATAAATAATCTTATTAACTCATTGCTGTCATTATCATATGTGTATATTACAATATCTCCCGGATCATCAACTCCTGACGAACAGTTGTATGTTCTTAACTGCTGTCTTGCTTTTCCTAAAGCCTCCTGACTGTTTACTCCTGCTACAAGTGTAGCTCTTGTAAGATCAAAACTTCCAACATTCTTTCTTACTGACTTCGCCATGATCTTATCTATTGTCAGGCTTCCATCTACATATGTGTATTCATATTCAGCATTATAGTATTCAAATACAAACACTGTAAAAAGCACAAATACAACAAGCACAATAACCCCAAGCCATCCTGTCTGAACAATTGTTGTTGCAGCAATAAGACATGCTATAACAAGAACTATTCTGTAAAAAATCGAAATTCTAGGAGCGGTAACTTTAACAATCTGTTCTACTGTTCCTTCTATCATAATCATATACCTTTCTTTAAAGCAATATGCCCGGTGGGAGATTACCCACCGGGCTGTATGTTTTAGTTATATTGTGGAATTACATCATTCCGCCCATGCCTGCGCCACCTGCTGGCATTGCTGGTGCATCTTCCTTAATGTTAGCAACAACTGATTCTGTTGTAAGAAGTGTTGAAGCAACACTTGTTGCATTCTGTAATGCACTTCTTGTAACCTTAGCTGGATCAAGGATACCAGCATCAATCATGTTGACATACTCTTCCTTGTATGCATCGAATCCTGTACCAACTTCTGACTCTCTTACCTTATTGATGATAACAGCGCCCTCAAGACCAGCATTGTATGCAATGTGGAATAATGGAGCTTCAAGTGCCTTTAAGATAATCTGTGCACCAATCTTCTCATCTCCACTAAGTGTATTAACAAGCTCTGCAACCTTCTTAGAAGCATGGATGTAAGCAGATCCACCACCTGATACTACGCCTTCTTCAACAGCAGCTCTTGTTGCGTTAAGAGCATCTTCCATACGAAGCTTTGCTTCTTTCATTTCTGTCTCTGTTGCAGCACCAACTCTGATAACAGCTACGCCACCTGCAAGCTTTGCAAGTCTTTCCTGTAACTTTTCCTTATCAAATTCAGATGTTGTCTCTTCAAGCTGAGCCTTAATCTGGGCAACTCTTGCATCAATATCTTCCTTAGCACCTTCGCCATCAACGATAACTGTGTTCTCTTTCTGAACCTTAACAGACTTAGCTCTACCAAGCATATCCATTGTTGTATCCTTAAGCTCAAGTCCAAGTTCCTCAGAAATAACCTGGCCACCTGTAAGAATTGCGATATCCTTAAGCATTTCCTTACGTCTGTCACCATATCCAGGAGCCTTAACAGCTACAACATTGAATGTTCCTCTTAACTTATTAACAATAAGTGTTGTAAGAGCCTCGCCCTCAACATCTTCCGCAATAATAAGAAGCTTAGCACCGCTCTGAACAATCTGCTCAAGAACTGGTAAAATTTCCTGAATATTAGAAATCTTCTTGTCTGTAATAAGGATATATGGGTTATCAAGAACTGCTTCCATCTTATCCATATCTGTAGCCATATATGCTGAAATATATCCTCTGTCAAACTGCATACCTTCTACAAGGTCAAGCTCTGTTTTCATTGTCTTAGATTCCTCGATTGTGATAACACCATCATTAGAAACCTTCTCCATAGCATCAGCTACCATCTGTCCAACTTCTTCATCCCCTGCTGAAATAGCTGCAACCTTGGCAATCTGATCCTTTCCTGTTACTTTCTCGCTCATACCTGCAATAGCTTCAACAGCACAATCTGTAGCCTTCTTCATTCCCTTTCTTAATACGATTGGGTTAGCTCCTGCTGCGAGGTTCTTCATACCTTCGTTAATCATAGCCTGTGCAAGAACAGTAGCTGTTGTTGTACCATCACCAGCAACATCATTAGTCTTGGCTGCAACTTCCTTAACAAGCTGTGCACCCATATTCTCAAATGCATCTTCAAGCTCAATATCCTTAGCAATAGTAACACCATCGTTAGTGATAAGTGGTGCGCCATATGACTTATCAAGAACAACATTACGTCCCTTAGGTCCGATTGTTACTCTTACTGTATTAGCTAACTTATTAACACCTTCCTCTAAAGCTTTTCTAGCTTCAATTCCGTACTTAATTTCCTTTGCCATAATAATAGCCTCCTAATAAATATACTTATATGTTCAAAACTCTGTGATCAACAATCCATGCATCATTCAATGCTTATTATTCAATAATAGCAAGAATATCTGACTGCTTTACAATAATGAGATTCTCATCTTCATCAAGCTTAACTTCTGTTCCAGAATACTTAGAATAGATAACCTTATCTCCAGGCTTAACCTGCATAACAACTTCCTTACCATCAACAACTCCGCCAGGACCTACAGCAATAACTTCTGCCTGCTGTGGCTTCTCCTTAGCCTGTCCAGGAAGTACAATTCCTGATTTAGTAGTCTCCTCTGCAACTAATGCTTTAATAACAACTCTGTCTCCTAATGGTACTAATTTCATTATATATTCCTCCATTCCGCTGTCTTCACATGAGAGTGAACCCTTCATGTCAGCATTTATATCTCTGTTAGCACTCACTCTTTTCGAGTGCTAACCACTGCACATAATGTAACACCTCACGCTTTTATTTGTCAACAACTAATTCAAATATATTATATTTTTTAGATTTTATTAATAATTATTATTTCACGCCCATTTTAATAGTCTTTCCATAGTAAAAAAGATACTGCTGAGCATATCCTCCAAGATCGCCAAATAATTCTTTTGCATATGCTGCGATTTTATCTTTCGATGTTTCCCTTCCATCAAAATACATAGTTTCCATTATTCTCTTTATCCACACATCTACTGGAAATGCTTCCCTCTTTCCAAGTCCAAATAAAGCAACACAGTTAGCAACCTTTTCTCCAACACCTTTTATTGTTGTAAGCTCTTTAATACAATCCTCATATCCCATATTTCTAAGATTATTCTCATCAAAACACCCTTCCAGATTCTTTCTGATTGCATCCATTATATATGGCGCACGGAATCCTGTTTTTAATTCTTTAAAATCCTCTTCTCTGGAATCCTTTAACTGTTCCAGCGTTGGAAATGTATACATATCTGTCCCATTAAATGTTCCCTTATATGTACCATATTTTGAAGATATATCAGCAACTATCTTCTTAATATGCGGAATCTGTTTATTCTGTGAAATAATAAAAGATATCAGCGTTTCAAAGTACTCCTGATTAAGAATACGAACTCCCCACATACTGTCAATCGCATCTTTTAACTGGCTGTTCTTTTCAAGGAGCGTGCTTTTTATTAAAGAATAATCCCTGTCTAAGTCAAAATAATGTTTCCATATTTCCTCATACTGCTGCTCGTCTGTATCATAGAATATTACTGTGTCTCCCTGCTGGGAAACATGCAGCAGGCGATTCATGGCAGTAAGAACATAGTCTTCCTCTGCCAGTTTAATAAAATGAAAACACTGTCCACATTCAAGTGTCTGTGCCAGATCAAAATCATTAACATTTTCCAATACATAATCAGCCATATTGTTCCTCCTTGGTTGATATTTATTTTAATATTGTAACTCATAATAAAATCATTGCAAAATCCTTATGTTTCCACTTTACATTTGCAATCCATGCGTTATACAATCATATTAGATTATAACAGAATTTCAAGGAGACCACACATGAGACTCAGAAAATATTGTACGTCTCTTTTACTTGGAGCCGTAATTGCTTCATCCTTATATGGATGTTCAACTCCCTTTATAAACAACAGTGATTCACAGAATTCAACTGAAATTTCATATATAGCATTTGATAATAAAGCTGCAACAACTGATGACATCATCCAATTCATAATTGAAGCCATGGAAAACAACCAGAACGAATGTAATATATTTGTTGCTGACGATTCTTTAATTGATGCCAATGAATGGCTGACACGCATAAGTGGTATAGAACAGATAAAGTGTGAATACCGCAAGATTAAAGATGGTTACAACATGGTTGTAACATATGAATGTTGGGACAATTATGCCATCATGAAAGCTTATCATTCCGATAACACTTCCCAGCTTAACGAAAGACAGTTAGAGCTGTACAACAAGTATGTTGATGTACTCGCCGAGGTAACATCACCTCATAAAAGCGACTATGAAAACGAACTGGCAATTCACGATTATCTTGTATCCAACATAACTTATATCGATAATGGAGGTTCTACCTTCAACGCTTATGATGCACTGATAAAAGGTGAAGCTGTATGCAGCGGTTATACAGAAAGTTTTAAGACTTTCATGGATATGCTTGGCATAGAAAACTATACTATTTCTGGTACAGCCGGCAATGACCAGCATATATGGAATGTTGTAAAGCTTGGTGATGACTGGTATCAGGTCGATGTTACATGGGATGATCCTGTAGGCAGCACATCTGAATATATTGATCATGGTTATTTCAATATCAGTGATGCCGACATGGCTATTGATCACACATGGAACTCTGATATGAATGCTGCCAACCCTGCCAATGGTTATATTTACACATATCCTGTACAGGCAAAGCTTCACTCTGTCAGCAGCCAGCGTGATCTTGATAATTACATTCTCCGCTGTATCAGGAATAAAGTTAATCATATTGAATTCACAACTACAGCCGACCTCGATATTAAATCATCTGTTTCTGCCGCTGGAACGCAATTATCATATTCTTATAAAACAACTGAACGTACTGGATATACATTATATTCTGTAACATTCACATACTAAAACCAATGAGCTGTTACCCTCACCACAATATCGTCGGATGCCAGGTAACAGCTCATAATTTTTCTTATTATTTTATTATTTCTTATTCTTTCCAGGCTCATCAGCTATATAAGAGCCATCCTTTACCATTGCCCTCACAAGAGAATCTCTGGAATTTTTCCATGGTTCATCCATATACTTGTGGTCAAATTTATTAATAAACCACGCCACATCATCCCTGACTCTCTTCATATTCTCAATATAAAGGGTATTAGTCGTCTTTATAAAATCATCCAGCATATCGCCCTTAAGACTGTTAGCTGCATACTCTGTCAACATACCATAATGCTGTGTACAGAAACCTTTTGATTTCTTATACAGTCCCCGGAATGAAGCATCATGTTTATACATGTAAAAAATCGTATCCATATATCTCTTAAATGTATTCTCAACTCTGTCACATACAAAACACGTATCATGTAAAGCCTGTGTATATGCTGTAACTGCTGGTTTATCAGCCTTTTTAAACATAGTCTTTGCAGCAACCTTTCCATCCTGAAGAGCCTCTATATCAGATATAACTTTATCAAAGTGAGTCTTCATAACAAGTGCAAATCCCAGTCTGTTCTCGCAATCATACACTTTTTTCAAATGTTTCTGGCAAAATCCCATCTTATCCGTCATTGCCCTTATATCATCTTCCATATAGCTTGCGCCCATTGTGTAACTGACTGCATCATCTTCCAATGTTTTATACATTGAACAAATCGGACATTCACAGTCTGATGAAAATGCATCATTGACAGGTATAGTATATATTTTTTCTTTCATATGTGTTTCCTTTCCAAGTTCCTTAATGCACATTTTAACAAACATATTTTAACACATTATATGTGTATTATCATACTATTTCTTAAATCCCGGGTTGAACGCATAGAAGTTCTTTGAATCCAGCTTGCTCTGTATTATTGACATTGCTTCTCCAAATCTCTGGAAATGTACAATCTCTCTTTCTCTCAGGAACTTCAACGGCTCATATACATCCGGGTCATCACAGCACAATCTTATAAGATTATCATATGTTGTCCTTGCCTTCTGTTCTGCCGCCATATCTTCAGCAATATCTGTTATCGCATCTCCCTTTGACTGGAATTCAACTGCGCAGAATGGGACTCCTCCCGCAGCCTGTGGCCATACTCCAACAGTATGATCTACATAATAAGCTTCAAATGGTGTACCTTTTATCTGGTCAATTGTAAGGTTTCTTGTAAGCTGATGAACCATTGTGCTTACCATCTCAAGGTGCGAAAGTTCTTCAGTGCCTATATCAGTCAGCAGTCCTGCAACTTCTCTGTATGGCATTGCATATCTCTGTGACAGGTACCTCATAGATGCCCCCAGCTCGCCATCTGGCCCGCCATACTTCAATAAGATATACTGTTTTTCTACCTATTTATATGTGTATGCTATCACAATTCCGTTATATGTGCAATCCAGTATAAAATGCTCTCCTGAAACAAATTACTATCTTTTATTCTATCCACATCTGCACCTTGTCTATTGCCTTTCCAAGCACTCCAGCATACCCATCCATACCATCTCTTGTTTCTGCATCGATCTGCTCGTCATAGAATTTTTCAAGATCAATTGGAGATGCAATATAATGCATGTACTTATACTCTTCCCCTTCTGGTGTATAGAATGTACACTCTAACGCATCAATTGGATGTTCTTTATCTCCAGCATAGCCGTTATCAAAATCATCAAGATTGAATCCTGTAACATATGGATACCATATACCTTCTATTGTATGCACTCTGTATTTTACAGAGCCTCTGCTTGCGCGTATTGCAATAGCTCTGATTGGTTCTCCATCGCACTTACCCGCCCAATCTTCTCGATTGGTTACTTCCGGCCACCACTTGTCAGTATAAGCCGCATAGATAACATCAACAGGTTCATCAACATTATCATTATTAATACCATCATCTTCCTGATCAGCATCTTCATCAGTTTCTGAATGTTCATAGAATTCTGATAAATCCGCTGCTCCTTCAATACCATCGACATTTCCGGAACTTGTATACTGCCATCCAGCAAGATATCTGGCAACATCAGGTTTCTTATTCTGATCCGGCTCTTCATTCACATCCATCTGCTCATAGCCAAGGTTATATCTTGCAATCCAGTATCTGCAATTAAGAATCTCTTCATCGGCATAAGGTGCAATATAGCTTCCATACCAGCTTAAGCCTGTGTAAATGCCAAATTCATATCCTGCATCTTCAACTGTATGCTTATATGCCTTAATGATATCTATAAGCTCATCTCCAAGGTTCTGCATACAAGTATCTTCTATATCCATCCAGATAGTTACTTTTCGGCCAGCTAAAACCTCTAGCACTCTCTTAGCTGCAGTTATAGCTTCTCCTACAGAAGGTGTATATACATAATTATAAACGCCGCAGATATGTACACCTGCAAGCTGGCATCCTTTCCAGTTATTCTCAAACTGGTTATCCTTATCTAAATCTCTACGAATAACTTTTAATACCGCATGGCTAATTCCTGCTGTTTTTGCTCTGTTCCAATCAATAGCTCCATTCCAGCTTGATACATCAACGCATTTTACTTTACTCATATAAATCCTTCTTTCTTTATGTTTTAATTCAAAAAGGAAGGCTGTTACACCTTCCTTTAAAATAATAGGTATCAATTTTGTATTACTTAAATATTAATTATCTTTAATCTGCTTATAAATCTGATTTACACCAGTACTAGCAAGACCTGACATAATACCAATGCTGATGGCAGTAATAATATCTGTTGCAGGAAAATCAGGCATAATGTACATTGCAGGAATGGCAATTACACCACCAAGCACCCCCACAATAACAGGGATAAGCTTATCAGGCGTCTTACTCCAGGCTTTACATCCTATTCCTGCTAAATAGCAGATAACAACAATCGGTAATACTGTTACATAATTTGATAAATCCATAGTTCAACACACTTACCCTTTCTTCTCTAAATCTTCTATTCTGTGATTGGCGACCTTGATTTTTTCTTCCTGAAGTGCGGTCAGTTCTTCAAGTTTAAATGTTCTTTCAATAACATTGTTATGCTTATCAACTCGTTTTGTTAACTCAGACAGCTTATAATCAATCAGTGTTATTGTTTTATTGTGCATTACATAGTTATTTATCAAGCAAACAACCAATGTAACAACTGCTGTTATAATAGCTTCACTCATACCTATTCCTTTCCTCGGTACAATTCTAATTTTTAATATTTCTGATTTGTGATTTTCATCTAAGAGTCGTCATTGTACATTGCACGCACCTCCTTGTAATTTGTAATAAAAAAGCCAGTCCTAAGACTGGCAAATATGTATGACAAATAAACATAACCCCAATGAGGCCATGTTTATGAATTTTCTTCTTTAATTATGTTCACAAAACTCCAATTTAATACTGAAATATAAAGGCTCTATGGGGCTTGATATACCA
>CAMDYG010000006.1 GCA_945910225.1 uncultured Eubacterium sp.
AGCAGCGCCAGTGGTAGAAGAACCAACATTCAGCTACAAGGAAGAACCAGCAGCAGCACCAGTGGAAGAGGAGCCAAAGGAAGAAACTGCACCAGAAGTAGAGGCTGCGCCAGTGGTAGAAGAACCAACATTCAGCTACAAGGAAGAACCAGCAGCACCAGTGGAAGAGGAGCCAAAGGAAGAAACTGCACCAGAAGTAGAAGCAACTCCAGTAGTTGAAGAGCCAATTGCTAAGGAAACAGAGGCAGTAAATATGCCGGAGACAGCAACACCTGTTGAAGAAGCATCACCGGTAGTAGAAGAATCTGTAGCAGAGCCAGTAGCTGAGACAATTGTAGAGAAAGTTAAACCTTCTGTAAGAATACTTGGAAGAATACATAAATAAGAAGGAGGGAGTGAAGATTATGTTTAGTGTTAATATTGATAAACTTGTTGGAATGACAATTAACGAAGAAAAAAGTTACAATGATTTGGTTGGAACTATTAAGTCTGAACTTGGAAGTAAAAAGTGCCTGGCTGTTACTAAAAATGCAATGTCTACATTTAAGTTAGCATATTCATTTACTAAGGCAGGCGAGAAAGTCCTTTTTATTGATGGCGATATTGTGTCAGATGTATTTCTCGGAAAATATAAGCTTGGAAAGAACATGAAAGGCGTAGCGGATTTCTTGAAGAAGACAGATGGGGGCGCTAATCTTATATGTAAGACTAATAACCCTGATATGGATATTATATTTACAGGTGTCCTTGAAGATGGGGTAGTGACAGATGACGAGGAAGAAATGATGAGAAAGCTTATAGCAAAATTTCTTCCTAATTATGACAGAATAGTTATAAGTGCTGATGAGGAAGGCAGAATTGCTAAATATTGTGATGGAACAGTTATTATGTACGATGAAAGCGAGTTTGGAGAGATAGCTGCACAGAATTATACATCAGAACTTGAGGACAAGAATTGTAATGTTCTGGGTGTTGTAATAAATGAGTAATATAGATGAATTTGTAAAATGGATTGATGAGTGTGATAATATAGTGTTTTTTGGCGGAGCAGGGGTATCTACAGAGAGTGGAATTCCTGATTTCAGAAGTCCGGATGGATTATATAATCAGAAATATAAGTATCCGCCAGAAACAATAATCAGTCATTCGTTCTATCAGAGAAATCCGGAAGAGTTTTATAGATTTTATAAGGATAAAATGCTTTACCCGGATGCCAGACCGGGAGTGACACATAAGGCACTGGCTAATCTGGAAAAGCAGGGAAAGTTAAAGGCTGTAATTACACAGAATATTGATGGATTGCATCAGATGGCAGGAAGTAATAATGTAATAGAACTGCATGGCTCTGTTTTAAGAAATTACTGTGAAAAATGTCATAAATTTTATGATCTTAATTATATTGTTGCGTCAGAAGGAATTCCGTATTGTGAATGTGGTGGAAGAATAAAACCAGATGTAGTTCTATATGAAGAAGGACTGGACGAGAATAATATTTCTGAGGCGATAAGATATATTAAAAATGCGCAGATGCTTATTGTTGGAGGAACTTCATTGGGAGTGTATCCGGCGGCTGGGCTTATAGATTATTACAGAGGAGATAAGCTGGTACTGATAAATAAGTCTGCAACACCATATGATGGACAGGCTGATTTATTGATAAATGAGCCGTTAGCTAATGTGTTTGAACGTTTTAGTAAATAGACATGCAATAATGATGAGGAGTGTTTATATGGCAGGAATTATTCCATATGAGTCAGGCGACATTGTTGAAATGAAAAAGAAACATCCATGCGGAAGCTACAAATGGGAGCTTCTTAAGGTAGGCGCTGATATTAAAATGCGATGTCTTGGATGTAATCATGAGGTTATTTTAAAAAGATCATTAGTACAAAAAAACACAAAAAAAGTAAAAAAGACTTGTAATTAAACTTTTTATATGATAAGATTTTGTCTTGTGATATATTTTAATCCTTGTTCCTTCGTTTACATTTATATGTATAAGGAAAGAAGGGACCAAAAGACCAGAAGGAGGTGCGACGTAGATGAATAAGTATGAATTAGCATTAGTTGTTAGCGCAAACGTCGAGGATGAAGTAAGAACAGCTACTATCGAGAAGGTTAATGAGTTAATCACTCGTTTCGGTGGTACTATTACAGATCCAGGCACAAGCGAGAAGAAGAAGCTTGCATACGATATCCAGCATATGAGCGAGGGATTCTATAGCTTCATCAAGTTTGAGGCAGAAGCTACTGCTCCAGCAGAGATCGAAAGCAGAATTCGTATCATGGATAACGTTTTAAGATTCTTAATCGTTAAAGATGGAGAGTAATTTACAAAGTCCCGTTTGTAGATGAGACGTTTGACTTACAACTCTTTTATAGAAGAGGAGATTAAGTATGAACAAAGTTATTTTAATGGGCAGACTGACAAGAGAACCAGATATCAGATATTCACAGAATGCAGAAGGTTCAATGGCAGTTGCAAGATATACATTGGCTGTAGACAGAAGACGTGGAAGAAACAGTGATGGAAATGAGCAGACAGCAGATTTTATCAGCTGTGTTGCTTTTGGAAGAAATGGTGAGTTTGCTGAGAAGTATCTTCATCAGGGAACTAAGATTGCCATTACTGGTAGAATCCAGACTGGTAGTTATACTAACAAAGATGGTCAGAGAGTTTATACAACCGATGTAGTTGTTGAAGAACAGGAATTTGCAGAAAGCAAATCCGCAGCAGCTAATTCAGATTCTAATTATGCTGCATACACACCATCAAGACCAGAGCCAAGTCAGGCAGCTGGTGACGGATTTATGAATATTCCGGATGGAGTAGATGATGAGGGTTTGCCTTTCAACTAAGATAGGAGGTAAAAACCATGCCAGATAAGAAGGCTGAGAGACCAGAGGGTCAGATGAGAAGAAGACCAATGCGCAGAAGAAAGAAAGTTTGTGCATTTTGTGCAGATGCCAACAAGGTATTAGATTATAAGGATGTTGCTACACTTAAGCATTATGTTTCTGAAAGAGGTAAGATTCTTCCTAGAAGAATTACAGGAAACTGTGCTAAGCACCAGAGAGCGCTTACAGTAGCAGTTAAGAGAGCAAGACATGTAGCTCTTCTTCCATATTCAGTAGATTAATATTGAAGCTTTATTAAGCCACAGTGGATTGTCACTGTGGCTTTTTTGCTTGTAGTGGAAAGGGTTTGATGCTATAATTATCCTAATTCGATTATGGAGAATAATGATATGTCAGATAATAAGAGAGGGAAAGCATTTAAATATAGCGGGTTATTAAGATCATTTTTTGCATGGCCTTTGTATATAGGTGCAATTCTGCTTGTAATATGTGCAGTTATGTTCTGCATTAATATTACGGCAGCAACTGTTATAAGTATATTTATGCTTATTTATCTGTTGGCATGTGGTCTTATGTATTTTTACTTAAGACCAAGGATTATGAGCGGCATAGTTGAATTTGCAATGAATTATTCGCAGATACAGAAGCAGCTCCTGTATAATCTTAGTGTGCCGTATAGTCTGCTTGACAATAATGGCAATGTGTTATGGACTAATAAGTCTATGCAGGAATGTCTTGGGGTAAGAAAGGATTTCAGAAAGAATATTAATACAATTCTTCCTGAAGTAACATCAAATATATTTCCAGATAATGAAACTGGTTATAAAGAAATAAGATTAAGTTATCAGGAAAGAGATTATAAAGCAGAGATTAGAAGTATAGATGCAGATTCACTTGCAGACGGAGTTGATATAATTGAGCATAGCAGAAATTCATTAATGTATGCTATGTATCTGTTTGATGAAACAGACATTAACACATATATACAGAAGTTAAAGGATGAAAGATTCGTTGTAGCGCTTGTTTATGTGGATAATTATGAAGAGGCTCTGGATAGTACAGATGATGTAAGAAAGTCATTATTGGCTGGTCTTATAGATAAGAGAATTAATAAATATTTTTCACCTGGTTCGGCAATTATAAGTAAACTGGAGAAAGATAAATATATAATTGTCTTCAGATACAGCTATCTTGAAAAGTTAATTCATGATAGATTCAGTATTCTTGAAGAAATCAAGAGTATCAAGATAGGTAATGAAATGACTCTCACACTGAGTATGGGAATAGGAACCGGATCTCAGGATTATTCAAAAAATTATGATGTTGCTAAGGCAGCAATGGATCTTGCTCTTGGACGAGGTGGAGATCAGGCTGTTATAAAAGATGGCGATAAGATATTATATTATGGTGGCAAGAGCCAGCAGATGGAAAAGAATACCAGGGTAAAGGTAAGAGTTAAGGCTCATGCTTTAAGACAGATACTGGATAATAACAGCAGAGTACTTGTTATGGGACATAGTCTGGCTGATATAGATGCATTTGGTTCAGCTCTTGGAATATATATTATTGCAAGAAAGCTGGGAAAGGATGCACATATTGTACTTGGGGAAGTAACAAGCAGTGTCAGACCATTTGTTAACAGATTCATCGGAAAAGAAGAGTATCCTGATGATATGTTTGTAAAACCAGAAGATGCTGTAGGAATGATAACGGCATCTACAGTTGTTATTGTTGTAGATGTAAACAGGCCAAAGAGAACAGAGTGCCCTGAACTTCTTGAAAAATGCAAGACAGTAGTTGTATTTGACCATCATAGAAGACAGAGTGATACAATTACAGGTGCAGTATTGTCGTATGTTGATCCATATGCGTCTTCAGCAAGCGAAATGATTACTGAAATGATACAGTATGTAGATGATGGAATTAAATTAAAGGCATTTGAAGCGGATGCATTATATGCCGGAATCAATATAGATACAGATGGATTTAATAGTAAATCTGGTCCAAGAACATTTGAAGCAGCAGCTTTCCTTAGAAGGCATGGGGCAGATGTTACCCGTGTAAGAAAAATGCTGCGAAGCAACATGAGCGAATATACTGCTATAGCTAAGGCTGTCAGCAGGGCAGAAGTATATAAAGACACATTTGCAATAACTGTTTTTAATGGAGATGGAATAGATACTCCGACAGTTGGTGGAGCTAAAGCTGCCAATGAACTTCTTGATATATCAGGAATAAAGGCTTCATTTGTGATAACTCCATATGAGAACAAGCTGTTTCTGAGTGCAAGATCTATTGATGAGGTTAATGTGCAGCTTATTATGGAAAAGCTTGGCGGAGGCGGACATATGAGTATTGCGGGAGCACAGCTCACGGACTGTACAGTGGATCAGGCTATTAATACAATTAAGCTTACATTGGATAATATGATTAAGGATGGTGAAATATAATGGATGTTATTTTATTAGAGGATGTTAAGACATTAGGAAAAAAGGGTCAGATTGTTAAGATTAATGATGGATATGCAAGAAATTATGTATTGCCTAAAAAGCTTGGAATTGAAGCAACAGCAAAGAATCTTAATGATTTAAAGTTACAGAAGAAACGAGAGGAAAAGGAAGCTGCAGAGGAGCTTGCAGCAGCTAAAGAACTTGCGGCTAAGATTGAAGAATGTACAGTGACAGTTTCTATGAAGACAGGAGAGGGTGGAAGAACATTTGGAACTGTTTCTACAAAGGAAGTTGCAGAGGAAGCAAAGAAACAGCTTGGATTGGATATTGATAAGAAGAAAATGAAACTTGATGAGCCAATAAAGTCTCTTGGAACATATATTATATTAGTCAAGCTTCACAAGGATGTTTCAGCAAAGCTTACAGTACGCGTAGTAGAAAAGTAATTACTATTAAGATATATTTACATGAAAGGAAATAACTATGGACGAGTCAGTGGTAACACGGGTGATGCCTAATAGCCTTGAAGCAGAGCAATCTGTGGTTGGTTCTATGATTCTTGACAGACAGGCTATAATATCTGCGGCTGAAATATTAAGACAGGAAGATTTCTACTATAGACAGTATGGAATAATGTTTCAGACAATGGTTGATATGAATAATGAGGGTAAGCCAGTAGACATAGTAACTTTACAGGAAAGATTGAAAGAAACAGATGTACCATCTGAGGTTTATAGTATTGAATTTGCAAGGGAACTTTTATCAGCCGTGCCTACATCTGCCAATATAAGGCATTATGCCAATATTGTAAAGGATAAGTCTGTGCTGAGAAATATTATCCGTGTTAATGATGAAATAGCCAACCAGTGCTATGCAGGTAAGGATAAAACAGAAGATATTCTTGAGGATACGGAAAAGAAGATATTTGAACTTGTTAAAAGCAAGGGCGGTAAGGAATATATGCCTATTGACAAGGTAGTTCTTGAAGCTCTTGACAGAATATCGGCAGCAGCAAAGACAAAGGGCGCTGTTACGGGGGTACCTACGGGATTTAAGGATCTTGATACTTATCTTTCAGGGTTACAGCCATCAGATTTTATTCTTGTTGCAGCGAGACCTTCTATGGGAAAGACAGCATTTGTTTTAAATGTTGCTGAAAATGTTGCCATTAAACAGGGTATTACGACAGTTGTTTTCAGTCTGGAAATGTCTAATGTCCAGCTTGTAAACAGAATGCTTTCACTGGAGTCAACAGTTGATGCTGATAAGATCAGGAAAGGTCATCTGGATTCTAATGATTGGGGAAAGCTTATAGAGGGTGCGGACAGTATTGCAAAATCAAGACTTATAATAGATGACACTCCGGGTATATCAATTGCTGAATTAAGAAGCAAATGCAGAAAATATAAAATGGAGAATAATCTTGGACTTATAATTATCGATTACCTTCAGCTGATGAGTGGAAGTGGAAGCGGCCGCTCAGAGGGAAGACAGCAGGAGGTATCAGATATATCGAGAGCATTGAAGGCACTTGCAAGAGAACTGGATGTTCCTGTTGTAACACTTTCACAGCTGAGTCGAGCAGTTGAGCAGAGACCAGATCACAGGCCAATGCTTTCTGACTTGAGAGAGTCAGGGGCTATTGAGCAGGATGCCGATGTTGTTATGTTTTTGTACAGAGATGATTATTATAATAAAGATACAGAACAAAAGGGCATTGCTGAGATTATTATTGCCAAGCAGCGTAATGGTCCTATAGGAACTGTAAAGATGGCTTGGCTGCCCGAACAGACAAGATTTGCAGATCTGTCAAGAGATTTAAGACAATAAATAATAAAAATACCCCCGGTTCATTGAACCGGGGGTTTATTCGTTATGTATACGAATATGTAATCAGGTTAATATCTGACTACTGTGGGTTTGGAGCACCAACTGGACATGTTCCAGCACAAGCACCACAATCAACACAAATATCAGCGTTGATTTCGTAATGAGCAGCACCCTCGCTGATAGCCTCTACAGGACATCCAGCAGCGCAAGCACCACAACTGATACAATCATCATTAATTACATATGCCATAGTATAAATCCTCCTTAATAATCTCATAGTAAACTGCTATAGCAGTTGTTTTAATGTATTATACGATACAGAGGGGTAAAATTCAATATGAATTTTTATCAATAAAATATAGAGTTATGGTTAGATATAACTAACTGATGCACATATAAAAAGTAAATATTATGTATTATTGACATTTAAATGGGGCAATATTATAGTAGATACGTTGAACAGTATCGAAAGATAGCTGGATAAATACGTAATAGGAGGTCAGTATGGCAAGAATTACTAAGGACACTACAATCGGAGAGGCTCTTCAGATAGATGCTGGAATAATTCCAATATTAATGGGAATAGGAATGCATTGTGTAGGATGCCCATCATCAGCAGGAGAGACATTGGAAGAGGCTGCTATGGTTCATGGAATTGATCCAGATATGTTAGTTGAAGAAATTCAGAATTATCTTCAGTCAATAGGATAAAATAAAGGCGGAACTGTCAGAATAGAGAGTGTATAGAATTCACTATTCTGACAGTTCCGCTTTTTTAATGTTATCATAATGTTTTGAGTATATGAAGTGCATGCTTTTTGATAAGGCAGTCACAATGTTCAGAAAGATACCCAAGATAACTGTCACCTGCTGGCTCTTTTCTTCCGTATTCCGATAAAATATTGCATATTTTATTGAAATTAACAGAACTGACAGATTCCTTTGTTATAACAAGGTAATATCGGCTATCTGAATTCTTCTTAAATAACATGTTGGTATCATGATATATAGAATCAATGATTCTTGCAGCATCACAAATGTTATCTAATGATTCAAAAGAAAAAACTCTTATTTGTGAAGACTTGGAGTTATCTGTTGTTTCGTTAGCATGACGTTTGTCTGTACCTGATGGCGAAGCCTGATGTGATGAGACAGACGGCTTGTCCTTAATCTTGTGATCAGATGATGAATTGTCAAGATTCTTGTTAAAATAATCTTTAACTCTGTTAAAAATATTCATAAGACTTTCATCTGATATATCACTTTCTTCTGATGATGCTGCTTCATCTGATGAAAGTTCTTCATTCGCTGTAGGAAGATCTGAAAGAGTAGAAAAACCATCAGATTCAATAGTTTCCATATCGTCAAAGTCAAACTGGTCATCAGGATCAATATCAGAAGGTGAAAAACGTGAAAAACGGGTGTCAAGTTCTTCCGGATTATCGACTTTAGTAACTATAAGCACAATACATTCAGCGGAAACAGGAATAGCCTCAATCATAACTGGTGAATCCTCTGCTTCAAATCCAAGTTCATAAGAAGCCTGCTGCATCATGTCACGGAAAAGTTCCTTTGCCTTGTCGCTGCCATAGGCAAGCTCATTAATCTTCAATTGTCTAGATACGAGATCAGACTTGTTAAGCGTGCAACGAATCTGATTCTCGTTTAGTCGTTCTATCTTCATAAGCCACCTCGGACGCAATAATTCTAGTGTTTAAATAATAATACCCATTTTTAATGGATATGTAAAGACAGGCAAATAAGACAGAAATAAAATTAATATAAAAATTATTCAAAAATATATTGAAAATTTATAATATATAGTGTAATATAACAACAGGAGATGTTCTTTGGTATCGTCGTAGAGGGAGGTGGGAGACCAGAATTTTTACGACAGATATGAAGTTATAAGGGAACTGGCAAGTTCCAGACATTCTAAAGTATATCTTGTGCGGCATCGTATTCTTGATGTGAACCGGGTTGCCAAGATATTCAATGGAGCAGGAGAAGGGGCGGAACGCCTCATTCAGGAAGCTCATCTTATTAAGAATCTAAGGCATCCCCATATCCCTGTTATTTATGATATTGAACAGAATATTGGAGAAGATAATGTTAGTGTCTGCATTATCGAAGAATATATTGATGGAAAATCCTTGCGGGAATACATTCAGGAATGTTTTTTGAAAAATAATTATCTGAATGTTAATGAAATATGCAGAATAAGTATTGAATTATGCAATATTCTGGAATATCTGCATGATGCCGGTCAGGGAATTTTGCATATGGATATTAAGCCAGACAATATTATGATTGACAGAGAAGGGAAAGTTAAACTGATAGATTTTGACAATGCGGTAATGCAGGAGTCTGACAATAGTGTTGTTCACGGCAGTGTATTTTTTGCTGCACCAGAACAATATTCGGGAGACCAGGCAAGGCGACAGTCAGATATATACAGTTTGGGGATGATAATCTTATTCATGGCATCACGAGGACAGATTAGTGCAGATGATTGTCATGACTTATCGGGAATAAGTAAAAGATATTCCCAATTATACCACGTTATAAAGAAGTCAATTCATCATGAGTGGAATCTACGATATGACAGGATTGAGGATTTACGAAAAGAATTACAGATAATAATTAATAGCGGCGGTACGGATAAGAAGATCTCTTATATAATACAGGTTGCAGGAATAAGACCAGGAGTTGGAACAACTAACAGTATTATAAGCATGGCATATTTTTTTAGGAAGAATGGATATAGCTGTCTTATTATGGATGAATCAGGTAATAACAGATTGCTTGATGAGGCATTAAAGGGGGAATGCCAGTCAGATGGAACATATATGTATAATGGGATAAGCTTTCTGCCGGATTATCATGGAACGATAGAAGTTAAACCGGATAAGCCAGAGATTATTCTGGTAGATAATGGCTGCTGCTATAAGAATATAAGCCAGATTATTACGGATAACCCAGATTGGGAATTAGATGATAATTCGGTTATAAGGGTACTGGTTACGGAGAAGTATATTTCAAAAGAAGAAAGGAAGATTCTGGATATAATAGATAATCATGTTATTATGATTAATCTTGTAAGTTCCAAGACCTTCTATTATTTAACAAGAACGGAATATAAAGGAAAGAAATGTTATAGATTGCCATGTATATATAATTGCTATGAGGATAATCCTATTTTTGACGAAACCATGTATGATTTCATGCAGGATAATCTGTCTGCTATGTGGACGGAGTGTCAGAGCAGGATATCTGGTAATTTCATTGTCAAAGGATATGAAAGGATTAAGCATGCTGTTTATGAATTTTTTGAAAAGAGTAAGAGGTAACAGAGATACAACTGCATTAAATTATAAAACTGTCGGACTGATTGGACTATGCAATGGTGCCGGAACAACGCAGTTAGGTATAATGCTTGCTAATTACTTTTCAAATGGCCTTCATTTAAGAACTGCTGTGGTAAGTGTTGGAGAGGACGACGCATTTGACCGGATCAGGGAAGAAGTCCAGACTACCAGAGTAAGAACTTATGATGGAAGCAGACGCGGATTTTCATATAAGGGGATAGATTTTTTTGGCAGTGTAAGGGATGGTTTCGTACATGTCATTACACCTTACTATGATGTAGTGATAGTTGAGGTCAATCTTGCAAATATGAAAGACAGGCTGGCAGAAAGCCTCAGAGATGTTATGTCATGCGAATGCCGGATTCTTGTTGGATCTATGGTGCCATGGAAATATGGAGAATGTATCAAAAGACTGCAGAGAATTAACAGAATCTATAGTGTAAGATATATGCCAATTGTTTCTGTGACATGGCAGGAACGTCTGGCAAAATGCATGGAACGTGAATTTGACGTCAGGGCGTATCAGGCACCAATGGAGCCTGACCCTTTCAGAATGAAAGGAAGCGCAATAGAGAAACTTAAGCAGCTGGTAACATAGAAACTTTCATTTATGTAAAATTGCATCATAATATATCACAAGAACAGGTCATGGAAATTCTCTTTGTGTATGACCGGGCATATCGGAGTACTTTTATTAAGAAGTATTCCGGTATGCTTTTTACTTTATGGATATTATTGCAAGTATATGTTGCGGAGTGGTACAATACATATTAATAGCATGATAAAAGGAAAGGCAACGTAATGAATAATAAAAAACAAAAGTTAAGAGCAGGCATAGTTATTATAGCTATATTAGTTCTTGTAGTTGTTATGGCTGTAATGTTTCTTATAGTCAGATACACTCCAACAAAAGAAAAGATGGATGGTTATCAATATTTTGAGATAGAAAAGCAGTCACAGAAGGTGCTTGTAATTGTTGATGGAGAAAGGTATCCGGATACTGGTGAATATATAGACGGAAGACTTTATATACCTATAAGCTTTGTTGAAGATAATATTAACACACGTTTTTATTATGACAAGGAATCAGAAGGAGTAATGTATTCCGATCAGTCACATGTATATTTGTTTAGTCCTTCAGAGAACAAATATACGGATGATGCTGGTAAAAGTTATGATATAGATTATCCTGTAGTAGAGAAATCTGGAGATGAGTGCCTTGTTGAATGGGAATATATTGCAGATCATACGGAATGTATATATGAGTATGGAAGCGAACCTTCAAGAGTTAATATTACACTGGCAGCAGATACAGAGCAGTGTGTTACGGCTACAAAGAAACTGGCGGTAAGATATAAGGGCGGCATTAAGAGTCCGGTTCTTGAGACAGTTTCTAAGGGAACAAGACTTGTATGGGAAGATGATCTGGATGACTGGGTAAAGGTTACAACCCCAAGCGGAATGACAGGATATGTTAAGAAATCGGACGTTTCAGAGCAGTTTGAATATATTCCTGAGGGAAATTATACTGAAGAAAGCAGAAATGTTGATAATAATGGAAAGATAACTTTAGGATGGTTTCAAGTTGCATCTGCAGCTGGAAATGCATATGTTGACGATTATACAGGAAGCGCATCCGGATTAAATGTAATATCACCGACATGGTATAGTATTTCAAATGCAACTGGAGAAGTTACAAGTTATGCATCAGAAGCAATGGTAAGTAAACTGCATGCGCAGGGGATTAAGGTATGGCCGCTTGTTAATGACTTTGACAAGAATATAGATTATGAAGCACTTTTTTCAAGCAGGACGGCAAGAAAAAAACTGACAGATACACTAATATTAGATGCTGTCAAGAATGGATATGATGGGATTAATCTTGACTTTGAGAATGTAAAAAGTTCTTATGCAAAAGATTTTCTGCAATTTGTAAGAGAACTTTCTGTACAGTGTACCAAAGCAGGACTTGTACTTTCAACAGATAATTATAAGCCAGAAGCATATAATAAATGCTATAATCTGGCAGAACAGTCAGCATTTGTAGATTATATAATAATTATGGCATATGATGAGCATTATGCAGGGTCTGATGCAGGTTCTGTTGCATCTCTTCCATTTGTGAAAGAAGCCATTGAAGACACACTTAAAGATGTTCCTTCAGCACAGTTGATAGTTGGAATACCATTTTATACAAGAATATGGACAACAAGTGGCGGACAGACAACAAGTAAGGCTGTTTCAATGCAGGCAGCAATGGATCAGCTTAACAGTGACGGGCAGACAGCTTTATGGAATGATGATTGTGGACAATATGTAGCATCATATGCAGTAGGAAATTCTACAAGACAGATATGGTTTGAGGAAGAGAAATCAATAGAGGGTAAGATGCAGGTTATTCAGGACAATAACACTGCAGGAGTTGCATGCTGGAAACTTGGACTGGAAAAGACAACAGTATGGCCGGTAATTAATAAGTACAATAAGTAATATTGGGGTAATACAATCCGGTTTCATGTAATAGAATATTAAAGAATTACATGTTCCGGTGATTGTATGTTTAACATAAAAAATATTAACAGGGTTGTATTGATACCATTAATGTCAGTAATACTACTAATTGCGGTTTATCTGTCAGCCAATGTGCTTCTTCCATTAAGGTCTGGACTACATGGTAATGACCATGCAGATGAGGGACAACAACAGGCAGGAGAACATGATAGTGGCGGTTATGTTGATATGAATGTAGACTTTTCAAAAATGTGTGTTGTTGTTGACAGCGGACATGGAGGAGCAGATCCGGGAAAAGTTGGTGAGGGAGATATTCTTGAAAAAGATATTAATCTCGCAATTGCTCTGAAATTAAAAGATAAGCTTGAAAGTGTGCAGATAAAGGTTATATTGACAAGGGATTCGGATCAGGATCTGAGTGAGGAATCTGATAAGAATAAAAAGGTTGCAGATTTAACAAGAAGATGTGATATAATAAATAACAGCGGTGCAGATATGGTAATAAGCATTCATCAGAATAGTTATGTGACACCGAAAGCAGTAGGAGCCCAGATGTTTTATTATAAAAAGTCTGAACAGGGAAAGGTTATTGCTCAGGGAATGCAGCAAATACTGGCGGAGAAGCTTGGAACAACGAGACAGATTAAATCAGATGTGAATTATTATATTCTGCTTCATTCCAATCTGCCAACAGTTATTGCGGAATGTGGATTCCTATCTAATGCACAGGAGGCGCAGATGCTTTGTACAGATGAATATCAGGAAAAGGTTGCAGATGCATTGTATTGTGGAATAATAGAGTATCTTATTACAAAAATGGAATAAGGTATGAGGATAAGACATAAGGAAGCTGGCGTAATATATATGGAAACAATAGTAAGAAAGATAACGAATACTGAAAAAGATAGAGAGATATACGAAAAGGCAGGAGAAATATTAAGAAAAGGTGGTCTGGTTGCATTTCCAACAGAGACAGTATATGGATTGGGGGCAGATGCTCTGGATGCGGAAGCATCTTCTAAGATATATGCTGCAAAGGGAAGACCATCAGATAATCCGCTTATTGTTCATATAGCTGATGTAAATGCTTTGTATGATCTGGCATCAGAAGTACCTGATAAGGCAATCAGGCTTGCTGAAAAGTTCTGGCCAGGTCCATTGACAATGATACTTAAGAAGCAGGATAAAGTGCCGGATTCTATTACTGGAGGACTTGGAACGGTTGCAGTAAGAATGCCTAGTCATCCAGTTGCATCCGAACTTATCAGAAGTTCAGGAGTATATATTGCTGCACCTAGTGCTAATACGTCGGGCAAGCCAAGTCCTACAAGGGCAGAGCATGTAATTAATGATCTTTCAGGTAAGATAGATATGATAATACAGGACGATACAGTTGATATAGGAGTTGAGTCTACAATAATAGATCTCAGTGAGGAAGTACCAACTATCTTAAGACCTGGATATATTACTAAAGAAATGTTTGAAGAGGTTATTGGAACAACAATAATAGATCCGGCAATTATGGGAAGCCTGAAAGAAGGGGTTGTTCCCAAAGCACCTGGAATGAAGTATAAACATTATGCACCTAATGCAGATGTTACGATCATTGAAGGCCCACATGATAAGGTTGTCAATTATATTAATGATGCTGTAGCCAGAAAAGAAGCACAGGGACATAGGTGTGCAGTTATGGCAACAGATGAGACAAAAGGTAAATATGTTTGCAAGGATATTGTTTCAGCGGGACATAAAGATGATGAGTTAAGCGTGGCAAGAAATCTGTATGCTATTTTAAGAGATTTCGACAAGCAGAATATTGAGTATGTATATTCAGAGAGTTTTGAAACAAAAAATGTAGGACAGGCTGTTATGAACAGATTGATTAAAGCAGCAGGCCATAAGGTCATAAAGCTGGACTAAATTATATTAATGGTGAGGGCTTCATATGAATACATTTGATAAAGTAATATTCGTATGTAATGGGAATACCTGCAGAAGTCCTATGGCTGCAACTGTCATGGCCAATCTTAAGCAGGATATAATTGCAGAATCAAGAGGAATGGTAGTGCTTTTTCCGGAACCATACAATCCTAAAGCGGTTGCGGTAGCTGCAAAGCATAATATGATTATTCCTAATAATTCGGCTAAACAGTTATTGAATGAAGATTTCGGAAATGATACACTTGTACTGGCTATGGAGCCATCTATGAAACAGAAGATATATGACGAGTATACAGAGGCAATTAATGTATATACGCTTAGTGAGTATGCCGGAGAACCAGAACAGGAAATAAAAGATCCATATGGTAAAGGTATTGAAGAGTATAATGCATGCTTTGAACTTATATACAGGCTTGTATCTAATGTTGCAGAATATATGAATAAGTCAGAACAGGAAAAAGAAGATAAAGGAGAAGAACAATGATAGCTATTGGATGTGATCATGGAGCATTAGAATTAAAGGAGCAGCTTATTGAGCATTTAAAGAAAAGAGGAATTGAATGTAAGGATTATGGAACATACACAAAGGATTCCTGCGATTATCCTGTATATGCCAAAAAAGTTGCAGAGGCTGTTCTTTCTGGAGAATGTGAGGAAGGAATTCTTCTTTGTGGAACAGGTATTGGAATGAGCATGGCAGCCAATAAGATTAAGGGAATAAGAGCAGCACTTTGTAGCGATTGTTTTAGTGCACAAGCAACAAAGGAACATAATAATGCTAATGTTTTATGCATGGGAGCAAGAGTTATTGGACCAGAACTTGCATTCAGGATAGCAGATACATTTTTGGATTCAAAATTCTCCAATGATGAGAGACATATAAGAAGAATCAGCATGTTAGAAGATTAATCGGAGTAGGAAAGGATTAATTAATGGGCGAAAAGAGAAAAGATTATATATCATGGGATGAGTATTTCATGGGGATTGCGACGCTTTCAGGAATGAGATCGAAGGACCCTAATACCCAGGTTGGTGCATGTATTGTGAGCCAGGATAACAAAATATTGTCAATGGGTTATAATGGACTGCCAAGAGGCTGCTCGGATGATGAATTTCCATGGAACAGAGATGGAGATGACAACAAATATTTTTACACTACACACAGTGAATTGAATGCCATTCTTAATTATAGAGGAGGAAGTCTTGATAACGCCAAGTTATATGTGACACTTTTTCCGTGTAATGAATGTGCAAAGGCAATTATACAGGCTGGCATCAAAACAGTTGTATATGACTGTGATAAATATGCGGATACGGCAGCAGTTATAGCATCTAAAAGAATGCTTAACGCAGCAGGAGTAAGATATTATAAATACGAGCGTACAGGAAGAGTAGTAAGCATAGAACTATAGAAAAAAGGCTTAAGAACAAAGGTGCAATGTTCTTAAGCCTTTTCTATTCGTGAGATTCAAGAAAATCAATATATTGCTGAAATGAACCATCATATATGTGTGTAAGCAGATTGTTAAGCTTGTGCAGTGCATCGGACATTAATTGCTGGCTTATAACGCCAGATGTGAGAGCATCACCAAGCTCATCAAGATCTACAACCTTTACACGACCATTGTTTTCTATTATTACATCAGCAAGAAGGTCGGTAAATGTATAAGTGTCAGCATTATTATCATAACATGTATCTATTATGTCACAGTAAATATATGCAGGGGTATTGTCAGAACGATAGAATTTACTGATCTTGAAACCCTCATTGATAACGTAATATGAAATTCCATGAGAAAATTCTGCTTTCGGACGGAAAGTTTTCCAGCTGGTTATAATACATTCATTATTGAGTAAAATAATGTTATCATCTTTGAGATTCACACATTCATCAGGAATGAGCCTTTTTCTATACAGTGTTGGCATAAAGATTCCTCCTTGCTTTATGGAGTGAAATTAAACATACAAATAATAATGAGAAAATTATACCAGTACATTTATTAAAATTCAATAAAAACACCCCAAAAATGTGCTAATTAATTGTATCTATATAAAAACCTTTTATAGACTTTTTTGAGTGTTTTTGGTAAAATTAAAACAGACTTTTGTGAGGAACATGATATGAAGAATGAGAACCAGGCATTGCGAAACATTGTGTTGATATCCCAGCTGGCAATATGTGTCATGGTGCCGACATTTTTATGTCTGGCATTTGGAATATGGCTTGATAAGAAGTTTGGAACATGGTTTACAGTTCCATTGCTTTTTATTGGCATAGCAGCAGGGGCAAGGAATGCTTACGTTATGGCAATGAACACTGTAAGACAGGATAAAGCTAAGAAAGAAAAAGCTGATCAGGCCGAGATAGAGAGAAAGGTAGAAGAATACAGGAAGAGGCAGGAAAAAGATTCCAGTGAAATTAAGAGGTGATTTATGTTAAAAAGAATTAAAGATATTAATGAAGCTCTTCCGGGAATGCTGCTTATAGAATGCATTTATCTTGTCATTGCACAGATAATAATATTTGTTGTTGTTCCGAATAAGCGAATGTGTGCAGTAGGATTGTTTGTGGGAGTTTTATATGCCATATTCAGTTCGTTTCATTTAAGCTTTACTATACGAAAGGTTGTGTATGGAGGACATAAACAGTCATCAACACTTGTACTTGGGTATATAGTAAGATTTCTTGTAATGATATTACTGCTTGCATTATTGTATGTCTTTAAAGCAGGAGATCTGTTATGTGCAATTATAGGCATGTTTTCAGAGAAGATAGCAGCATATCTGTCTCCGTTGCTTGACAGAAAGAAATCCACAAAAGGGGAAAACAGTACTGGGATATCCCAGACTGATAAAAATATAATAGAAAAGGAGAGTGAGTAGGTGGGAAGCGTAAGTTTGACTACGATGGTGGCCGGAGATTCGAGTTTTATGATTAAGACGCTGTATACATTCAAGATAAATGGCGTTTCATTGAACATTGACACAACACATGTGGCTCTGCTGCTGGTATCAGTCTTCATTCTTGTTATGGCTATAATAGCAAGAGTTAAGATTAATAAAGTCGATGCTTCGGATACACCGGGAATGTTCCAGAATGCCATAGAGATCATTGTTGAGATGTTAGGCACTATGGTTGATGGTATTATGGGTAAGAATGCCAACAGGTTTGTGAATTATATATCCACATTGTTCCTGTTTATAATAATTTCTAACATATCCGGTTTGTTTGGGTTAAGACCACCAACGGCTGATTATGGTGTTACATTGTGTCTTGGTCTGATAACATTTGTGCTGGTTCAGTTCAATGGTATCAAGAAGAACAAAGTTAAACACTTTACAGCATTATTCCAACCAATATGGTTTTTATTCCCGATTAATCTTATTGGTGAATTTGCAGTTCCATTATCATTATCATTACGTCTTTTTGGTAATGTAATGTCAGGAACAGTTCTTATGGGATTGATATATGATTTGCTCAGTCCATTCACAGTTGCGTACCCGGCAGTTCTGCATGCATACTTTGATCTGTTTTCAGGATGTATTCAGGCGTACGTATTCTGTATGTTAACAATGGTATATGTTAACGACAAGATAGCCGATTAATGGCAAATATTTTTATTAGACGGAGGATTTTTAAATGAATATTTCAGGAAGTGAATTTATTAGTGCTATGTCAGCAATTGGTGCAGGTATTGCAATGATCGCAGGTGTTGGTCCTGGTGTTGGACAGGGTATCGCAGCAGGTTATGGTGCATCTGCAGTAGGACGTAACCCAGGAGCTAAGTCAGATATTACATCAACAATGCTTCTTGGACAGGCCGTTGCCGAGACAACAGGTCTTTATGGTTTTGCCGTAGCTATTATCTTAATGTTCGTTAAGCCTTTCGGAAACTAAGAAGAGGTGCGAAGATAATAGAAAGGAGGCCTACAATTGAATTTGTCAGGAAATACATTTGTTGCCCTCGCAGCTGATGGACGATTATTTGGACTGGATCCGCAGCTCCTTTTTGATGCAGCAGTAACTGCAGTCAATGTATTTATACTGTTTCTTTTACTTACATTTATTCTTTTCAATCCTGTAAGAAATATGTTAAAGAAGAGACAGGACAAGATAACCAGTGACAGGGAAAACGCTGAAAGCGATAAGAAAGAGGCGAGTGCCCTTAAAGCAGAGTATGAAGCAAAGTTAAAGGATGCTCACAAGGAAGCAGAACAGATCCTTAGTGAAGCAAGAAAGACAGCCATGCACAATGAAACTAAAATCATTGATGAAGCAAAGGCTGAGGCAGCAAGAATCATAGAAAGAGCTAATGTTGAAGCTGAACTTGAGAAGCAGAAGGTTGCTGATGAGGTTAAACAGCAGATTGTAACTGTAGCAGCTGTTATGGCATCTAAGTTAGTTGCCAGATCTATTGATGAGAAAGACAGTGATGCTCTTATTGAAGAGACTTTGAATGAAATGGGTGAGAAAACATGGCTAAGCTAATTGAAGCAACATACGGTGATGGTTTATTTGAGCTTGCCGTAGAAGAATCCAGAGTGGATGCTTTGTATGATGAGGCCACAGCTGTTATAGGAGCGTTTAATGACAATCCTGAGCTTGGCAAACTGCTGAATCATCCAGAAGTTGAAAAGGGAGAAAAAGAAGAACTTATTAATAATATTTTCTCTCAGTTTGTTTCAGGAGATATGACAGGTTTGCTGATAACCATGGTCTCAAAGGACAGACAGAAAAAGATTGTTGATACACTTGAGTACTTTCAGAAGAAGGTTCTCGAATACAAAAAAATAGGAATTGCTTATGTAACAACAGCCAGACCACTTACAGATGTACAGAAGAAGGCGGTTGCCACGAAACTGTTAGAAACTACAGAATATGTAGATTTCCAGATGAATTACGCAGTAGATGAAAGTCTTATTGGAGGAATGGTAATAAGAATTGGGGATCGTGTAGTAGACAGTAGTATTAAGCATAAAATAAACGAACTTTCCAAGGATCTGATGAAGATACGGTTATAGATTTGTCAGATGGAATTAGTTTAATTAATCAGAAAGCGGGTGCATAGAGCTAATGAATTTAAGACCGGAAGAAATCAGTTCAGTTATAAAAGAACAGATAAAGAGATATTCTACCGAACTTGAAGTATCAGATGTTGGTACTGTTATTCAGGTAGCAGATGGTATCGCACGTATTCATGGATTAGAGAAAGCCATGCAGGGAGAACTTCTTGAGTTCCCTGGAGAAGTATATGGAATGGTACTTAACTTGGAGGAAGATAATGTTGGTGCCGTTTTACTTGGTGATTCAAAGAATATTAACGAGGGCGATACTGTTAAGACAACTGGACGAGTTGTTGAGGTTCCAGTTGGTGACGCATTGACAGGACGAGTTGTTAATGCATTAGGACAGCCTATTGATGGAAAAGGACCAATCGTTACAGACAAATATCGTAAGATTGAAAGAGTTGCATCAGGCGTTATTACAAGAAAGTCAGTAAGTGTTCCACTTCAGACAGGTATTAAGGCTATTGATGCCATGGTTCCTATCGGAAGAGGACAGAGAGAGCTTATTATCGGCGATCGTCAGACAGGAAAGACTGCTATCGCTATTGATACTATTATTAACCAGAAAGGCCAGGGTGTGCATTGTATATATGTTGCTATCGGTCAGAAAGCTTCAACAGTTGCAAGTATTGTTAAGACACTTGAGGAATATGGAGCAATGGCGTACACAACAGTAGTTGCATCTACAGCCAGTGAACTTGCACCATTACAGTATATCGCTCCTTATTCAGGATGCGCTATTGGTGAAGAATGGATGGAGAATGGTGGGGATGTATTAGTTGTTTACGACGATTTAAGTAAGCATGCTGCAGCGTACAGAACACTTTCTCTTCTTCTTAAGAGAGCACCTGGACGAGAGGCATATCCTGGTGATGTATTCTATCTTCATTCAAGACTTCTTGAAAGAGCAGCCAGAATGTCAGATGAATATGGTGGAGGTTCACTTACAGCACTTCCAATTATCGAGACACAGGCAGGAGATGTTTCAGCATATATTCCAACAAATGTTATTTCTATTACAGATGGACAGATATATCTTGAAACAGAGATGTTCAATTCAGGTTTCAGACCAGCTATTAATGCCGGATTATCTGTATCACGAGTTGGTGGTTCAGCACAGATCAAGGCTATTAAGAAGATTGCAGCTCCTATCCGTACAGAACTTGCACAGTACAGAGAGCTGGCATCATTCTCGCAGTTTGGATCAGAGCTTGATGCTGATACTAAGGAAAAGCTTGCACAGGGTGAGAGAATCAGAGAGATGCTTAAGCAGCCTCAGTACAAGCCAATGCCAGTTGAGTATCAGGTTATAATCATTTATGCAGTTACTAAGAAGTATGTTATCGATATAGATGTTGACAGAATTCTTGATTTTGAGCAGGGATTATTCGACTTTATTGATACCAAGTATCCAGAGATTCCAGAGTCTATTAAAGAGACTAAGGAGCTGACAGCAGATAATGAGAAGGCACTTATAACTGCCATCGAAGAGTTTAAGAAAACATTTATCCAGTAAATGTTTTGGAATGGAGGTAATAGTTTATGGCCTCAATGAGAGACATAAAAAGACGCAGAGATAGTATTCAAAGTACCGGTCAGATTACCAAAGCCATGAAGCTCGTATCTACTGTTAAGCTGCAGAAAGCTAAAGGAAAAGCGGAAAGTACCAGACCATATTTCGACCTTATGTATGATACTGTTAAGAATATGCTTTCCAAGTCAGGCAATATTAACCATAAGTATTTAAAGGCTGGAGATTCAAGTAAGAAAGCAATTATTACTATCACAGCCAACAGAGGACTTGCTGGTGGATATAATGCTAATATTACAAGACTTATAACAGGAAGTGATATTCCAAAGGAAGATGCTCTTATATATGCAATCGGAACGAAAGGAAGAGATTTTCTTTCAAGAAGAGGGTATGAAGTTAAAGCAGATTATTCAGATATGATTGAAGAACCTGCGTATACGGATGCTAAGGTTATATGTAATGAAGTGCTTGAAGCTTTTACAAGTGGAGAAGTCGGAGAGATATATCTTGCTTATACATCTTTTAAGAACACTGTAGTTCACGAACCAAAGCTTATTAAACTGCTTCCTGTTGATGCACAGGCAATGAAACAGGATGGAACAGAGGCTGATAATACACCTATGAATTACGAACCGGGTGAGGAGGAAGCTCTGAATCTGATTATACCTAAGTATGTGTGCAGCCTTATATATGGAGCTATGGTTGAGTCTGTAGCAAGTGAGAATGGAGCACGTATGCAGGCAATGGATAGTGCTACAAGCAATGCAGAGGATATGATATCAGATCTGTCGCTTAAGTTTAACAGAGCAAGACAGGCTTCAATAACGCAGGAACTTACAGAGATTATAGCAGGAGCGAATGCTATCAATTAATAAATATTATGGAGGAAATAATGGCAGAGAATAATATTGGTAAGATTACTCAGGTTATCGGTGCTGTAATCGATATTAAGTTTACAGACGGTAATCTGCCAGAAATCAATTCGGCCATCAATATTAAGACTAATGACGGCGGTAAGCTTGTTGTAGAGGTTGCCCAGCATCTTGGTGATGATGTAGTAAGATGTATAGCCATGGGTCCTACAGATGGTCTTGTCAGAGGTATGGAAGCAGAGGCAACAGGTGCCCCAATTTCTGTACCAGTAGGTGAACAGACTTTAGGAAGAATGTTCAATGTATTAGGTGAGCCAATAGATAATAAGCCAGCTCCAGAAGTACAGGAGCATATGCCTATTCACAGAAAGGCACCTGCATTTGCAGAGCAGGCAACTAATACAGAGATTCTTGAGACTGGTATCAAAGTAGTGGATTTACTTTGTCCATACCAGAAGGGTGGTAAGATCGGACTTTTCGGTGGTGCCGGAGTAGGTAAGACAGTACTTATTCAGGAACTTATCAGAAATATTGCAACTGAGCATGGTGGATATTCAGTATTCACTGGTGTTGGAGAGAGAACAAGAGAGGGTAACGACCTTTACCATGAAATGATGGAATCAGGCGTTATTGAGAAAACTACCATGGTGTTCGGACAGATGAACGAACCACCAGGAGCAAGAATGAGAGTTGGTCTTGCAGGACTTACAATGGCTGAGTACTTTAGAGATAAGGGTGGAAAGGATGTACTTCTTTTCATTGATAATATCTACAGATTTACACAGGCAGGTTCAGAGGTTTCAGCACTTCTTGGTCGTATGCCTTCAGCCGTTGGTTATCAGCCAACATTACAGACAGAGATGGGCGCTCTTCAGGAGAGAATCACATCTACTAAGAACGGATCTATTACATCTGTTCAGGCTGTATATGTACCAGCCGATGACCTTACTGACCCTGCGCCAGCTACAACATTTGCGCATCTTGATGCAACTACAGTTCTTTCAAGATCAATCGTTGAACTTGGTATCTACCCAGCTGTTGATCCATTGGAGTCTACATCAAGAATTCTTGATCCAAGAATTGTTGGCGAGGAGCATTATAAAGTTGCAAGATCCGTTCAGGAAATCTTACAGAAATATAAAGAGTTACAGGATATCATTGCTATTCTTGGTATGGATGAGCTTTCAGAAGATGATAAGCTCGTTGTTTCAAGAGCAAGAAAGGTTCAGAGATTCTTATCACAGCCATTCTTCGTTGCAGGACAGTTTACAGGTCTTGAAGGAAGATATGTTCCTGTCAGTGAGACTATTCAGGGATTCAAGGAAATTATTGAAGGAAAGTATGATGATATTCCAGAAAGTTATTTCCTTAACTGTGGCGGAATTGATGATGTTTTAGCTAAGGTAGAGAAGTAGAAAAGAGGTTGTAATGGCAGATTCACAGACAATAAAGCTTCTGGTTAATACGCCGGACAGAGTTTTCTACCATGATGACACTACATTTGTTGAGCTTTCTACCAGCGAAGGAGATATAGGTGTTTATCCGGGACATATTCCGCTTACAGCAGTTGTTGTTCCTTGTGTTCTTACTATACACAATGGTAATGATGTTAAGAAGGCAGCAGTGCATGGTGGAATAGTTGAAATTCTTAAGGATAAAATAACTATTCTTGCTGAAGTGGCAGAATGGTCAGATGAGATCGATGTAGAAAGAGCTAACGAGGCGAGACTGAGAGCTGAAAAGAGACTTGCCAGTCATGATGATAATCTGGATATGGTAAGAGCAGAGGCAGCACTTAAGAGATCTCTTGCGAGAATTAAGGCTGTTAATTAAATAATATGTATAAACCTTCCATTATCTGGGAATATTTCAGGTGATGGGAGGTTTTTTATATGGTAAAAATATATCGTTTTCAAAGATTAATGATTATAGCAGCTGTTATTATATGGGCAGTATTTGCAACAAAAATTATTGTAGACGGAATAAATGGAGAAAAGGGAAATGTTGTGGATACATTTTGCGACAATGTATATTATGACCTGAGCGCATGCATTTCTGCGAATGGGAAGATTACTAAAAATATGACTGCTGCTACACAGAAACTTCTGCTTGTGGAGATGGCTGAGAAGCTTGGAATTAACAGATATAATATTACAGAGGATGATAAGGGCATGAATTTAAGCCAGAATTCTGTAAATGGTGCTGTGCAGATAGATATTGTAAATACAGATTCTGGAAATTATTTAAAAACAGAGGTTATATTGTATAAAGGGTTTGAGAGTGTTGAAAGTTATCAGAAAATATTAAGTGACGGATTCGATAATCTTGGAATTGATACACAGGTTACGATAAGCATGAAGGGAAGCGTTTTAGGGGACATGCAGGTTCATGACAGAAATGAAATGGCTGCCAGGATGCTTAATATGTTAGGAGCCAAAGAGGTTGCATCTGGAAATATTCAGGATTCATATGTTGTGTATGCATATTCTAAGGCTGTGGGGGATTCAGTAAAAATCGGAAAGAAGAAGATAAATATTAATATAACTATGAATTATGATGAAATAAACAATATAACCAATATACAGCTTGCGACTCCTGTATATAACGAGGATTTCTGATTAAACTTGCCTATTGAGGTTTTTGGTTAAAGATATTAAAATATCTTTATATATGCAGACAAAAATAATTAATGGGGAATAATATGGAACTAAAAGAACTTTTAGATAAATGTATTAATGATAAGCTTATAGATCTTACAATAAGTGGACAAAAGAATAAGAATGAGGAAATGGCGGTAAGAGTTAAAATACGTCCAGTGCAGCTTAAGGAAGACCTGATGTATCAGGCATCGGAATTTGTAGGGAAAAAGGTGCTGCATACTAATTATACCAGCGAGCAGATAAAAGACAAAATCGAAGAGTATATGAAAAATGATTTCAAACAGGCACAGTTTTGCATGGTGGATGCTACAATATTAAGTTCAAAGAGCGGAACTTTAACTTGTAAATACAAAAGGCTTAGCCAGATAAAAAGCCAGAAAGATCTTTCACATAACAGATCCAAAGAGTATATTCTGAAAGAAGGAATTAAAGTGGATTTCCTTGTAGAACTTGGGGTTATGACGAAAGATGGAGCCATAGTAAGAACTAAATACGATAAATTCAGACAGATTAACAGATTTCTTGAATTTATAGAGGATATTCTTCCACAGCTGGACAGGCAGAAAGAACAGACTATTATAGATTTTGGCTGTGGTAAATCATATCTTACATTTGCAATGTATTATTATCTTAAAGTGCTTAAAGGTTATAATATCAGGATTATAGGACTGGATTTGAAAAAAGATGTCATTGATCATTGCAATGAACTGCGGACAAAATATGGATATGATAAGCTCGACTTTTATGAAGGCGATATTGCTTCATACAAGGGAGTTCAATCTGTTGATATGGTAGTAACACTTCATGCATGTGATACAGCCACAGATTATGCATTAGCCAAAGCGGTTGCATGGGGAGCCAGGGTTATATTGTCAGTTCCATGCTGTCAGCATGAAGCAAACAGGACAATTAATAATGAAGTTCTTGCTCCAGTTATGGACTATGGCATATTAAAGGAAAGATTTGCGGCTATAGCAACAGATGGCGTAAGGGCAAAGCTGCTTGAATCAAAAGGATACCAGACACAGATATTAGAATTTATAGATATGGAACACACGCCAAAGAATCTGCTTATAAGGGCTGTAAAGACGGGAAAATGTGACAGAAAAGCTTTTGAAGAAGTTGTCAGGATGAAAGATGCACTTAATATTGATTTGACATTGATGAAGCTTTTGGAGGATTAAATTGAAAAATATCAGAAATTATAGCATATCAGGAACAAAGTATTTTGTATTGACTGTTATATTCATAGTTACTGTTGCGGTTACATTTATATCAATGAAGTTTGAACAGATAATTCCATCAGCAACAACTATGTCAGATGCGAGTATACCTACAGTTTCAATGAAGACAGAAGAGGGCACAGAATTCAATGTGCTGCATGGTTATACTATGGATATAGATCCCACATTGTTTTATGGAAATATTACACCGGTATCAAAGGACAGAAAGCTTCCAATAAGTATTAATACATATGGAGAAGAGATAAAAGAGATATCATACCGGATAAGATCTATAGATGATAAGTCTCTTATAGAGAATACTAAGGTTGAGGAATATACACAGAATGGCAATACTGTAAATGCCACATTGAATATTAAGAATCTAATTGATGCAGGAAAAGAGTATGCGCTTGAAGTTGTATTAAAAACAGGAAAATATGATGACATATATTATTATACAAGAATAATGTATGGAGGGGATTATGATATCCAGAAGAAAATTGATTTTGTTCTGGATTTCAATTCGTGTACATTTGACAAAGACAGACTGAAGGATATAGCGGGGTATCTTGAAACATCAGGATTAGGAGATAACACTAATTATGGAAAGGTTAATATTAATTGTTCATTAAGTCAGGTTGGATGGGGAGATTTAGAGCCATTCGTTGAAAGTGATATTGTACCGGAAGTAATATCAATAACGGATGATGTTGCAATAATAAGACTTGATTACAGGATAGGTGCTGCTAATGACTATGATTCTAATGATTCATACAAGGTTAGTGAATATTATAGAATAAGACAGACTAATACTGGTTTTTACCTTCTTAATTATGAGAGAGAAGCTAATCAGATATTTGATGCAAAGAATGATCTTACTTCATCATCAAAGATTAATCTTGGAATAAATGCATCAACGGATGTTACATTTGATTCTGATGAAAAGGGCGAGTATACCTATTTTGTAAATCAGGGATCATTATGGTGCTTTAATAGTAGTTCGCATACATTTACAAGGGTATTTTCTTTTGAAGGCGAGGAGACGGACTCAGTAAGAGAAGGATATAATGCACACACTATTAAGATAATAAGCGTTAATGACAATGGTAACAGCACTTTTCTGGTATCAGGATACATGAACAGAGGAGAGCATGAAGGTCAGGTAGGAGTTTCGCTGTGTGATTACTCATACTCTGATAATAATGTAACGGAAAGATTGTTTATACCACTTGCCATACCATATAATATTCTTTCAGAGAATGTTGGCGGAGTGGCGTATGTATCAGGTGATAAGTTTTATATTCTTATTGATGAGACATTATATTCTGTTGATCTTGACAGTAAAGAAGTCATGACAGAGATTGACGGATTAAAAGAGGGAACTTATTCTGTATCAGAATATGGTGACGCTATTGCATATAGTGTATCAGGCGACATCAATAATACAGATGTGATAAGAATCCTTAACATGAATAATGATACCGATTATGAGTTGACAGCGCCAGAAGGTGACACATTAAAACCACTTGGATATATACAGTCAGATTTTATATATGGAACAGCACATAAGTCTGATATACTTGCAAAGCAGGATGGCAGCAGCGTACTTGCAATGTATAAAGTTGGAATAATGGATGTTGATTACAATTATATAAAAGAGTATGAACAGCCTGGTATATATGTGTCGGATGCAGAAGTTGAGGGCATGAGAATAACATTGTCAAGAATGGTCAGGTCAGAAGATGGCTATACATCAACAAGCATAGACCAGCTTATTAATAAAGATGAAAATGTTTCTGATAACAGTGTAGAAACAGAAGTAATAAGTACAGATGCAAGAAAACAGGAATTATATCTGGATCTTCTTACCAAGGTAACAGATATATCTGTATCATACCGGACCGCAGGGGAGATTGTTTTTAAGGACAATACGCAGCTTGAGCTGGACAGTGATTTTAAATGGGACGGAAAGTATTATGTATATGGATACGGCGTATTTAAAGGCAGCAGAATAAAGCTCGAATCGGCAGTTACACTTGCGTATGACACATATGGAACTGTGACAGATAGCAGCTGCAGGCTTGTATGGCAGAGATATAGGAATACGCAGGCTTCTATAGATGGCATTACTCCTGTTGTAACAGGTGATTCGCTGACTAGTTCAGTACAGATGCTGTGTAATTATCTGGGTAGTGACATCAATGCAGCTTCTTATATGGGACAGGGACATAATGCGGTTGAAACCCTTAGTAGTATCAGTGGTGTTACAGGAATTAATCTTACAGGAATAACATATGAGAAAGTTCTTAGCTATGTATCAAATGGGTGCCCTGTAATATCAAGAACAGAATCAGATGAATATATTGTTATTATCGCATATAATTCGAGTGAGATTGCATATATTGATTCATCAACAGGTGAAGTTGAGACTGTATCAATGACATATGCAGGAAAGATGTTCTCTAAGGGTGGAAATGTATTTGTAACATATTTTAAGTGATTCTTATATAGTTGATGAGGTAAAATGGCAAAAAAGAAGTTATCTAAAAAGAAAAGAAGGCGGAGAATTATAAGAAGAATAATATTATTAGTTATTCTTCTTGCGTTTGCTACAGGTCTTATATTGTTTGCACCAAAGATAATAAAAGTTGCAGCTCTTGCAAAAGATGCCAAAAAGCTTGTTGGACAGAGTGATGTTGGAACATTTATGGATTCTGGGACGACTGTCATATATGATGCATCTGGCAACGAGTTGTGTACAATGAAAGATTCAAAGGATATGTATTATGTGGATATTGCAGATATTCCTGATACGCTTGCGGAATCATTTGTTGTTATGGAAGATAAAGATTTCTATAAGCACAAAGGTATAGACTACAAGGCAATTATCAGGGCAATTATTGCTAACACGGAGAATGATGAAATTGTTCAGGGTGCGAGCACGATTACCCAGCAGCTTGCAAAAAACATTTTTCTTAGCCAGGAAGTTACATGGGAGCGAAAAGTTGAGGAAATGTTTGTTGCAAGAGAACTTGAAAAGAAGTACTCAAAAGACCAGATCCTTGAGTTCTATCTTAATAATATATATTTTGGAAATGGTTATTATGGTGTGGGAGCAGCGGCTAAAGGATATTTTGGAAAGGATGTAAACGAACTTTCATTGGCTGAGCAGACATTTATAGCAGCTATACCTAATAATCCTACAAGATATAATCCGCTTACTAATTATGATAATACAGTTGGAAGAAGAGATATGATACTTGCAAGGCTGTATGATGAGGATTTTATCAACTCAATGAATTATTATACAGCGCTGGATACCCAGGTCGAATTATCACAGCAGCCGGCTGCATCAAAGAATAATTCTGTTGAAACATATGCAAGACATTGTGCAACAGAGGGAATGATGCAGGCAAATGGATTTATATTCAGAACTAATTTTGCAGATGAAGACGATTACAACCAGTATAAGCAATTATATGAGGACAGCTATACATTATTTCAACAAAGATTGTTTTCTGGTGGATATAATGTATATACAAGTATAGATATGCAGCTTCAGGAAGAATTGCAGAGTGCGGTTGATGATAATATGGAATCGTATACATCGCAGAAAGATGGCGTTTATGAAATGCAGGCAGCAGCTACATGTATAGATAATTCAACTGGAAATGTTGTAGCTATAGTTGGTTCGCGCAGCCAGGATCTGGAAGGGTATACGTTAAATCGCGCATACCAGAGTTACAGACAGCCTGGAAGTTCAATTAAACCAATAATAGATTATATTCCATATCTTCAGATGGGAAATACACCGGATACAATTGTAAAGGATGAATATATACAGGATGGTCCTAAAAATGCAGATGGAACCTATATGGGAGATATAACATTAAGGACAGCGGTTAATCTTTCACGAAATACAGTTGCATGGAATATATTGAAGGAAATTACACCTAAGACGGGCAGCTCATATCTGCTAAACCAGGGATTTCATAAGGTGTGGATGGACAAAAACTATAATGCAATAGCAATAGGTGGATTCACATATGGTGTATCAACAGAAGAAATGGCAGGAGCATATGCAACTATCGTAAATGACGGCCAGTACAGAAGAGTAACATGTATCAGTTCTATAACTGATGCCAGGGGAAAAGTGATTCTTGACACTGCAGGCAGAGAGGAACAGATATATGATAAAGAATCATGCAGAATGATGACAGATATGTTGAAAACTGTTATTACAGATGGAACGGGAAAGGGAGCTTCGCCTGATAATGCAATAGTAGCAGGAAAGACAGGAACAACTAATTCTAACTATGATTCGTGGTTCTGCGGATATAGCCAGTATTATACACTGGCAGTATGGCAGGGATATGATTATCCTGCATCAATACCACAAAATGTTACTAAACAGATATTCAGGCAGTTTATGCAGGAAGCACATAATGACCTGACAAAAAAGGATTTTCCAAAGTATAAGAATTCAAATACGACGGATGAAACAACAAGCCAGGCAGAAACAGAGACGGAAACAGCGAGTGAAACACAGACAGAGACACAGTCTGTTATGGAGACAGAGTCCGCAACGCAGACACAGAAGAGCAGTCAGGCAGTGTCATCAAGCCAGATGGAGACTGGAGTGATCAGGGATAATGATGAAACAGTAAGTGTTAAACAGGAAAGTACTGCAGGTGCAGGTAATGCGGATACTGATAAACCAGCAGAGACAAAGAATGATAATCTGGTATATTGATTGCAAAAGAATTAAAAAAGGAACCCGGCTTATGCTGGGTTCCTTTTTGATATTATAATTACTTGCCATAATGACGTTCGTTATATTCTTTAACTCTCTGCTGAATTCTTTCAACAGGACTTAAGAGGTTGCTGATTGAAGAATCATGATTGAGTGTATCAATAAGAAGAGCCATATACTTGCTCATATCAACATTGATATACCATGGCTTAGAAAGGAGTTCTTCTGGCTGATATACAAGGTTAGTTGTAAGAATTCTGTCAATAACACCATTCTCATAAGCTTCATCAAATTTCTTGAATCCATTAGTGAAAAGACCAAATGTAGTAGCACAGAATACTCTGCTGGCACCACGTTTCTTAAGCTCAGAAGCAACATCAATCATACTCTCACCAGAAGAAATCATATCATCGATGATAATTACATCTTTGCCTTCAACATTAGTTCCAAGGAATTCATGTGCAACAATAGGGTTACGACCATTTACAATTTTAGTGTAATCTCTTCTCTTGTAGAACATACCCATATCAAGTCCGAGAACGTTGGCAAAGTAAACAGCACGTCCCATACCACCTTCATCAGGGCTGATAACCATCATATGGTCACTGTCAATGTGAAGGTCGTCCACATTAAGAAGAAGATACTTGATAAACTGATATGTGCACGAAACAGATTCAAATCCCTTAAGAGGAATAGCATTGTGTACTCTAGGGTCATGTGCATCAAAAGTGATGATATTCTCAACACCCATATCTGTAAGTTCCTGAAGCATAAGTGCACAATCAAGAGATTCTCTTCCAGTTCTCTTATGCTGTCTTGATTCATAAAGGAAAGGCATGATTACATTAATTCTTCTTGCCTTACCACCAGCAGCAGCAATTACTCTCTTAAGATCAGCATAGTGATCATCAGGAGACATATGGTTCTTGAAACCGCAAACAGTATATTCAAGGCTGTAGTTGCAGACATCAAGCATAATATATAAGTCATGACCACGGACAGAATCTACAAGAACGCCCTTTCCTTCTCCTGAGCCGAATCTAGGAGTCTTAGCATTAACAATATAACTGTCTCTCTTATATCCTGCAAAATTAAGGGTAGAAGTATTCTCGTTCTGACGCTGCTCTCTCCACTTTACAAGGTACTCGTCAACTTTCTTTCCCATCTGTGTGCAGCTTGCTAATGGGATAATACCTAAAGTTCCGTAAGGAATAGTTTCTGTGTGTCTTTCATCACGTGGCATAATAAATAATCCTCCATAAAGTATAATAATTAAACATACATATAAAAATATAAACATTGACGGGTAATAAGTCAATGATATATTCACATAAAAATAACCGGCAGTCTATCTTGGAGATAAACGTTTCATACATCTTATATCATCTCCAAAAAGCCGCAGAATAGAGTAGGCACTGACTAATCTGGAAAAAATGCGCTGGGAATAACGTGATTCTATATCTGGCATTTCAAGATTAGAAGATATAATGACACTCTTGCGTCTTAACATTCTTTCATTGATTACATAGAACAGATTAGAGAAATTATAGCTTGACCCATTCTCAGTTCCGAGATCATCAATTATAAGAAGATCACATTCAAGAAAGAACGATGTGTCAAATCTGGATTCGCCATAATCTTTGTAGTCACCGCTCTTAAAAGCATCAAAGAATTCACCTGCAGTAAGATATATAATGCTGTGGCATGAATCCATGAGTGCTTTGGCTATGCAGTTGGATAAAAATGTTTTACCAACACCTGTCTGACCTATAAACAAAAGATTAGAAAAAGTGTTGTCAAAATTGTCAACGAATTCGTGACATACATTAAGAACCTTTTGCATATTATTATAAGGTGTGAGCCCTGTGGCGGGATCAACATCAGTGTTGTTGTACCATTTAAGAGAGAATGTATCGAAATTCTCATTATTGGTTATATTCTTGAGATTGGAATCCTTATATATCAGGTCAATTGCTTTCTTATTAAAGCATATGCATCTATTGCCATTAACATACCCTGAATCTTTACAGTAAGGACAAGTATATATATCATCAAGATAATCTGCAGGCTTACCAATCGAAGCCAGAGCAGATGCCCGTTTTAAGCGTAGTGTCTGAAGCGCAGAGTCTAATTCATCAGCAGTCGAGTCAGATGAATCTGAACTTATGCGTGCTCTGGCGTTTGCCATAGATATATCTATAATTGAGGAATCAATATCTGCTATCTGTGGGCATAATGATATAACTTCATCATAACGCTCCTGCTGGATATGACGATTAGCTGTTCTGATATCATCGTAAATTCTCATTATAGACTCATGTTGGGTATTACTTAAAGGCATCGTGTTCCTCCTGTTACGGATTAATTATTATTACTTAGCAAAGAATTATACCAGTCATCAGACTTTTTAGGACGCTGCTGGTAGTTGTTAAAGCGGTTAGCGTTCTGCTTGATAACATTACCAGACTTGGTACTCTTGGAAGCTTTAGAGGCTTCATACTGGGCATCAGCTTTTTTAATATCATCGGAATTTCTTATATTAGATGAATTCCATTTTGTGAGAATTGAATCAGCGTATTCAAAGCTTGGCTGATGAGTAGCTTTAAGAGTTCTGTTACAGGCTTCAACAATCATATCTGTATCAAAGCAGAATACATCAGTCCATTTAGAAATAAGCTGTTTCTCAGTCTGTCCTGGCTCTCTGTTATTAAGTCCGAACGCACGCATTACACTATATACAGCTTCATTATGAGATGATACTTCATCACGTGCAGCTTCTACAGTGTTGATGCCTTCTTCAGCCCATGATAAGGCAATCTTTTCAATATATCTTAAAGCAGTCTTACCTTTTGATACACAATACTCAAAGAGATATTCAATAAGATCTGCAGGGAAGTGAAGTGTATCATAAAAATATACGATGGCGTTAACTTCTGAGTCAGATAAAGTCTTTCCAAGATAAGTCTGGACTACAAAAAGGAGCATTGAAAAATCATCATTGGATGAAAGCTCATTAAGCTTCTCTGCCGGAGCTGTAATCTTAGAAGGTTCAATATCATTAAAGCTTATGCTGCTGTTGATTCTGCTTATTGGTACAACATTAGCGCTTGAATCAGGCGTTCCAGAGTATCCTGCAACATTGCGCTGTGATGAGTAATTGTCTTCAATTTCAGATAAATCTGTATGTACAGGCGCTTTGGTATTGTCAGGCTTAGGACTGTTATCAGTAGATACAGCTTTAAATGTTATACCGCATAACTGCTTGTTATTGTCGTATGACAAAGATAAAAGACCAAGCTTGTCCCAATATCTTAACGCACGCATTATATCATTCTCTGTCTGATTAAAAGTATCAGCAATATGAGAGATGCTTAAATTATTACTGCTTCGGGAAAGCAAGCGTAACAGATACAGATATACCTTAACAAAGTCTCCGTTAGCGGATGGAACGTATTGGTCTATAAAAATATCAGAAACTGCGGTGTAACCAGAAGCAGTCTCTGAAGATAAATTCAGATTATTCATGGTATCATTCTCCCCAAATGTTATGAGCAGATTATACCACTGAAAAAAATAAATGCAAAGCGCACCAGGTGCGGAAAGGAGGTTTGTGGAAAATGTGGATAATGTGGATAAATGATAAGGGAACTTAACAAAGGTGCATAAAACAGGAATTTAAAAATTTACAAAATAAAAAATTATCCACAACTTTTATTCACAAATAAGTGGCAAAAAATTGTGGATAATGTGGATAACTTTGTTGAAAAAGTTCAGATTGGTTGAAAACTTACTATTTAAGCAAGTCTTCACCTATTTTGTAAACATCACCAGCGCCCATAGTTATTAACAAGTCACCGTTGATACAATTTTTTAATAAATATTTTTCAATGTCCTCAAAATTATCAATGTATACACATTCTTTTCCGAGAGACTTGATCTTTTCACATAAATCAGCCGAACTGATTCCGAGAGTATCAGTCTCTCTTGCTGCATATATTTTTGCGAGGACAACCTTATCAGCGTGGCTTAATGCATCAGCAAATTCATTGAATAATAGCTTTGTGCGTGAATATGTATGAGGCTGAAAAACGACCCATATATGATTGTGAGGATAGTGGGCAGCAGAACTTAATGTTGCACGTATTTCATCCGGATGGTGAGCATAGTCATCAATGACAGTCACACCATTAAAAGTTCCTTTTTTCTCAAATCTTCGGTTAGTGCCTTTAAAGTTGGCAAGACCGGCTTTGATGTGATCCATATCAACATACAGCTTTTTTGCAGCAGCAATAGCGGCAAGAGAGTTATATACATTATGGAGACCAGGAACGCCAAGAGTTATGGAGTCAGCCTTCTTGTTATTAATAAGAAGAGAATAGGTGCATCTGCCAAAATCATCATAAGTGATGTCACATGCACTATACATGCTGATTTCTGGATCAGAACCAAAAGTAATGACTTCACAGTCGGTATCCTTATAAAAATAGTCATAATTATCAATGTCGGTATTAATTATAAGTGTTCCGTCTGATGGAAGCTTTTCAGTAAAAAGCTTAAATGAATGACGGATATCATTAATGTCTTTAAAGAAGTCAAGATGATCTTCTTTAACATTGAGAATTATGTTCATGGTTGGATTAAATGATAAAAAACTGTTGGTGTATTCGCATGCTTCTGCTACAAAATATTTGTCACCACCAACTCTGGTGTTGCCACCGATACTGTTAAGTATGCCGCCTACAGAAATAGTGGGGTCCATATTGGCAGAAAGCAGAATTTCAGAAATCATGGATGTAGTAGTTGTTTTTCCGTGAGTTCCGGCTATATTAATGGCATTATCATATATTGTCATTATCTGACCGAGAAGTTCGGCACGTGTAAGCATTGGAATTCCTGCGGTTCTGGCTGCTACAAATTCTGGATTGTCTGGGTGGATTGCTGCTGTATATACAACAAGATCTATATCATTAGTAATATTACCGGCGCTTTGAGGGATGGAAATTAAACATCCATCACCAGTAAGTTCGTCGGTAAGCGCTGATGAGTTAGAATCGGAACCTGAAATAGTAAAACCTTTAGATAAAAGAATTTTGGCAAGTCCGCTCATACTGATACCACCTATGCCAATGAAGTGTATATGGATAGGGTTGTTGAAATCAATCTTGTACATGATATTTTCCTTCCTTGAAATTAGTGTTTAATATATTGTATGACTTATTGAGCCATTTTTCAAATCTTTCTTTATTATATAGTGTATGAAATAGAAATTGTTCAAAATTATGTACAAAAACATTAAAAACATTTTTACTTAGAGATAGTAATATGGTATAATCAATATATCTTATAGCAGTTAAAATTTAACATCAGAGGTGATAGCATGATTAAAAAAGAAATGATTGCAATGTTACTTGCTGGAGGTCAGGGAAGCCGATTGGGTGTTCTTACATCTAAAGTGGCAAAGCCGGCAGTAGCATTTGGCGGAAAGTACAGAATAATAGACTTTCCTCTCAGTAACTGTATTAATTCGGGTATAGATACAGTCGGAGTATTGACACAGTATCAGCCACTTCGTCTTAATACTCATATAGGAATAGGCATTCCTTGGGATCTGGATCGTAATGTTGGAGGCGTCTCAGTCCTTCCACCATATGAGAAGAGTCAGAATAGTGAATGGTATACAGGGACAGCTAATGCCATTTATCAGAATCTTGAATATATGGAACAGTATCATCCGGAGTATGTTCTTATTCTGTCAGGTGACCATATATATAAGATGGATTACAAGATAATGCTTGATTATCACAAGGCTAATAATGCAGATATTACAATTGCAGCTATGCCAGTTCCAATGGAGGAAGCAAGCAGATTCGGAGTAGTTGTTACTGATCAGGATAACAAGATAACAGAATTTGAGGAGAAGCCAGAGCATCCAAAGAGCAATCTTGCTTCAATGGGTATATACATATTCAGCTGGAAGGTGCTTAAAGAAGCACTTGTTAAGCTTAAAGACCAGCAGGAGTGTGATTTTGGAAAGCATGTAATTCCATATTGCTTTAACAATAATAAGAGAATATTTGCCTATGAGTATAATGGATATTGGAAAGATGTAGGAACATTAAGCTCATATTGGGAAGCTAACATGGAACTTATTGATATTATTCCGGTATTTAATCTGTACGAGGAGTTCTGGAAGATATATACGAAGACAGATACTATTCCACCACAGTACATAGCTAAAGATGCTTATATTGAGAAGAGTATTATTGGTGATGGAACAGAGGTATATGGAAGAGTATTTAACTCTGTAATAGGTTCTGGTGTAGTTATTGAAGAAGGCTGTGTAATCAGAGATTCAATAATTATGAATAATTCCCATATTAAGAAAAATACAACAATTACTAAGTCAATTATTGCAGAAGATGTAACAATTGGAGAGAATGTAGAACTTGGCGTTGGAGAAGAAGCAGAAAATGTTAAGTTCCCTAAGATATACAATTCCGGACTTGTTACTATTGGAGAATGGTCAGTTGTTCCAGACAATGTAAAAGTTGGAAAGAATACAGCTATATCGGGAGAGACAACATTGCAGGATTACCCTAATGGTGAATTACCAGGTGGAGGCATAATAATTAAGGCAGGTGATAATTAATGAAAGCAATAGGTATTATTTTAGCAGGCGGTAATAACAGAATGATGCGAGAGCTTTCTAATAAGAGAGCAATAGCAGCTATGCCGATTGCAGGTAGTTATCGCGCCATAGACTTTGCATTAAGCAACATGAGTAATTCAAGGATACAGAAGGTCGCTGTTATAACACAGTATAATGCCAGATCACTTAATGAACATCTGAGTTCATCTAAGTGGTGGGATTTTGGTAGAAAGCAGGGAGGTTTGTTTGTATTTACTCCTACAATTACAGCAGAGAGCAGTAACTGGTACAGAGGAACAGCAGATTCTTTATACCAGAATATGCAGTTTTTAAAACAGAGCCATGAGCCATATGTTGTTATAGCGTCAGGTGATGGAATTTATAAGCTTGACTATAATAAGGTGCTCCAGTATCACATTGAGAAGAAAGCAGATATAACAGTTGTCGTTAAGAAGATGGAAGACAGGTCTGAGATAGGACGTTATGGTGTCGTAGCCATGACAGAAGAAGGCAGGATAACTGATATAGATGAGAAGCCGCTTGAGACTAATCTGTCAACAGTATCAACAGGTATATATGTTGTAAGAAGAAGGCTTCTTATAGAACTGCTTGAGAAAGCTGCGGAGGAGGACAGACATGAATTTGTAAGAGATATTCTTGTCAGATATAAGAATATTAAGAAGATATATGGCTACAACCTTGATGCATACTGGAGCAATATATCTACAGTTAATTCATACTATAAGACTAACATGGATTTTCTTGAGAAGGGGGTAAGGGATTATTTCTTTAACCAGTATCCGGATGTATATTCTAAGGTAGAAGATTTACCACCTGCTAAGTACAATTTTGGTGCTAATGTGAGAAACAGTCTTGTTTCAAGTGGTTGTATAATCAATGGTACAGTTGAGAATTCTGTTCTGTTTAAGAAAATATATGTTGGAAATAACAGTGTAATTAAGAATTCAATTATTCTTAATAATGCATACATTGGAGACAATGCATATATTGAGAATTGCATAGTTGAAAGTAATAGTACGATTAAGGCTAATTCAAGATATGTAGGAGAGAATGATGTGAGGATTGTTGTGGAGAATAGTCCTTTATATTATTAGATATAACTGTGCAATTGAAGGTGTTTTGACTAAAGTATAATAGGCCGGAGAGTCTAAGAAGGGGTGCGTTATGAATATTACAGATGTAAGGGTTAGAAAGATTGCTAAAGAGGGAAAGATGAGAGCAGTTGTGTCAATTACAATTGATGACGAATTCGTAGTTCATGATATTAAAGTTATTGAGGGTGAGAAAGGGTTGTTTATAGCAATGCCTAGCAGAAAATCATCTGATGGAGAGTATCGAGATATTGCTCATCCAATTAATACACAGACAAGAGACAAGCTTCAGAAATTAGTGCTGGAAGCATATGAAAAGGCTGAGGATGTCGAAGAGTAGCAATCATATATGTTAAGATTTTATTAACCAGCTGGTGTTTGTACCGGCTGGTTTTTTGATGTGATGTAATTGTGTTATGTGTTATAAAAAGAATAAGAAATATTTAAAAATATAGTCAAAATTACTAAAACACTTAATACATATAAGTTCATAATCATATTGATTATAAATACTGCTAAGGGGGATACAACAGAGAAGAATATATCAAAAGTACTATATATACGTTATTAAAGTAATATAAAAATAATACAAGGATATATAAAATGAGGTGTACTAAAGTAATAGATAACAATAAGATAAAAAGTACCAAAGTACTATAATATGACATATATGTCAAAATACACATAAAATATACGACTTTTTTGGTTAAAATTGCACAATGGGTTGCATTGACAAAAAAAGAATCTCTTGGCTATAATGACACTCGTCAGGGGCAATTGTAACATATTTGTAATAAATGTGTTTGAATTATTAAACCTGACATATGGAGTTTAATGACTTTATAGAACTGGGAGGAGAGCCTTATGAAAACAAAAAAGGGCAAAAGAATAGGCGCCATAGTTATGGCAGTTCTAATGATCGCTGGTATTATGCCAACTGATTGGGCAGCAAAGAAAATTAGTGCTGCAACGAAAATTAATACGTATGTGCTTGATGCGGCAGATTTAGAGACAAAGGCAGCAGGCGCTTTCGGTGATGGTGATGAAGTTAAAGCCGGAACAGATAATTTCTTCACTATTATTAATAGCAAGAAAACAAAATATGATACATCATCAAAATCATTTGATGATGGCTATGAAGGAACAAAGAGAATAAATTTCGGAGAAGGAACAACAATAGATAAGGATTCCATAAAGTTCACAACAGAAGGAACAGCAAAAGTAAAAGTGTGGTGGGTAGAAGGTGGAGAAGACAACCGCCAGCTTACAATACTTAAGGCAGATGGAACAACAGCACAGGTAACAAGTGGAACATATACAAAGAATAGTATGTATATCACAGAGTTTGAGCTTGCAGAGGCAGGAACATATTACCTTGGCTCAACACCAAAGTGCAACTATATATTTAAGGTTAAGGTAGACGATGAAGTTGCTGTAACACCAACATATGTAGAAAAGGTTACAACACTTGATGCGGCAGATTTAGAAACAAAGGCAGCAGGCGCTTTCGGTGATGGTGATGAAGTTAAAGCCGGAACAGATAATTTCTTCACTATTATTAATAGCAAGAAAACAAAATATGATACATCATCAAAATCATTTGATGATGGCTATGAAGGAACAAAGAGAATAAATTTCGGAGAAGGAACAACAATAGATAAGGATTCCATAAAGTTCACAACAGAAGGAACAGCAAAAGTAAAAGTGTGGTGGGTAGAAGGTGGAGAAGACAACCGCCAGCTTACAATACTTAAGGCAGATGGAACAACAGCACAGGTAACAAGTGGAACATATACAAAGAATAGTATGTATATCACAGAGTTTGAGCTTGCAGAAGCAGGAACATATTACCTTGGATCAACACCAAAATGCAATTATATATTTAAGGTTCAGGTTACACAGACAGTTGAATCAGATGGTGGTAATGTTAAGCCAGAAAGAGCAGCATGGGATACAGTAGCAGCACCAGTTATTACATCTGTTACAGATAATAATGATGGTACAGTAAAAGTCAGCTATGATTGTGTTGTAGGATATGATGGAGCAGACAGAGTAGAAGTAACAATGAATGGTACTGAAGTTAAAAAGTCTTCAAAAGAAGGAACAAGCGGTTCAGTAACATTTACACCAGCATCAACAGGTGAGTACTCATTCACAATTAAAGCAGTAAGAGAGAATGAGACAGACAAAGCTGGTAATTCAATGAATGGAAATTTCGTTCTTCCACTTGCAACACCATCTGTTACAAGTGCAACAAGCGCAGGTAATGGTGCAGTTGATATTACAATTGGTACAGTTAAAGAAGCAACATCATACAATGTGTATGTTAATGGATCACTTGTAGGATCTACAACAGAGAGTTCATACAGAATAACAGGATTAACAGTTGGAGAAAGATGCTCTATTACAGTAGAAGCTGTAAGAAGTAATCCGGCTGCAGTATCATCTAAGTCAGCAGCCGCAGAGGTTACTGTAACAGCAGATGCTAAGATGGTATGGTCAAAGGCAACATATGGTTCATCAGTAGATACTAAGAATAATGGAGTTTCAGGAAGCATAAATGATGGTTCAGTAACAATCTACTCAGAGAGTGGAAAGGGTAAACTTGTTCCAGCCTCAAAGGATGGTCTTACATTTAACTATGTAACAGTTCCAGCTGATAAGTCATTTGCTATATCAGGAAAGATCCATGTAGATAAGTGGACGCTTTCTAATGGACAGGAAGGTTTCGGACTTATGGTTTCTGATAGAGTTGGTCAGGATGGAGACGGTTCTGATTTCTGGACAAACTCAGTTCAGGCAGTTGCCAGCAAGGTAGAATACTACTATGATGGTACATCAGTAACAACAGATAATACTCAGGCTAAAATATCAATGAAGCTTGGTGTTGGTGTATATGCAAGAACAGGAATAACAGCACAGGATCTCTCAGATCTTACTAATGGAAAGATTCAGGCTCCTGTATCAGCTAACGATAAGACAAAGTTCTTCCAGAGAACACTTGAGACATCTAAGGCTGCTGAGGGCGCAGGAGTATACAACATAATTGGTAATGGTACTAAGGGAGAAACTGGTATAACAGATATGTATTTCTCTATGGAAGAGATTAAGACAGACGGAGAAATAGGTTATATCGTTACATACATGGATGAAAACAAGAATGTTATCGGACAGGATACAGTAATGGGCGATATGACATTACTTGATACAGATAACAAGTATGTTGGTTTCTTTGCAGCAAGAAATGCAAGAATCACAGTAACAGATGTTAATTTTGAATTAAGAGATTCAGTTAAGGAAGTTGTTGTAGAAGACAGAGTGGTAGTACCTAACTACAATGTAACATCAGCAGCTAATGCTAACTCTGAGAATTATGTATTAACATATAAGTCAGATGTTAATGGAACAGTAACAATTACAGCAGCAGATGGAACAGTAGTTGCAGATAATGTTGCAGTAGAAGCTTATAAGACATATAAGTTCAATACAACACTTAAGATGGGATCTAACAAGTTTACAGTAGTATCTTCACCAGAAGCAGGCTACAGACCATCAAAACATGAAGTATTAAGCTCATATGAAACAGTAACACAGGAATTCACAGTAACATTAAATGGTTTCGATGGAACAGTAATTTATGTTGGACCTAATGGTTCATCAGGAGCAACAGGTTCTAAGGAAAATCCAGTAGATATCTACTCAGCAGTTAAATTTGTTAAGGCTGGACAGAAGATATTACTTCTTGAAGGAACATATAATTTAGAGTCAACAGTAAAGGTTGCTAGAGGAATTGATGGAACAGCAGATAATATGATTTATATGATTGCTGATCCTGATGCAACAGAAAGACCAGTACTTGATTTCGGTAAGAATTGTGAAGGTATGGTTCTTGGTGGAAATTACTGGTACTTTGCAGGATTTGATGTAACTAATTCAGCAGATGCTAAAGATGGAGCACGTCTTTGCGGTAACTATAATGTAGTAGATAACTGTAACTTCTACAACAATGGTAATACAGGTCTTCAGATAAGTGCATATAACAATTCTAATGATGCAAGAGAAGACTGGCCATCATATAACTTGGTTCTTAACTGCTCATCATTCTCTAATGCAGATAAGGGTTATGAAGATGCAGATGGATTTGCAGCTAAGTTAACAGTTGGCGATGGAAACGTATTTGATGGATGTATTTCATACAATAATGCAGATGATGGATGGGATCTTTTCGCAAAGACTCAGACAGGAAATATCGGATCAGTAACAATTAAGAACTGTGTTGCATATGGCAATGGATACCTTGCAGATGGTACAGATGCTGGTAATGGTAACGGATTCAAGATGGGTGGAGACAGCCTTACAGGATATCATAAGCTTATCAATTGTGTAGCATTTAATAACAAGGCAAAGGGTATTGATTCTAACTCTTGTCCTGATATCCAGATTGAGAATTGTATTTCATTTAATAATGAATCATACAACGTAGCACTTTATACTAACTCAGCTGTTAATACAGATTTCTCAGCTAAGGGAATTATTTCATTCAGAACTAACAACACAGATATTAATGAGCAGTTCAAGTTCAAGGGAACACAGGATGAAACAAAGGTATATAATGCAACTAACTATTTCTGGAATTGTACAGAGAAGGGCACTAACAATGCAAACGGATTAGTAGTAGCAGACTGGTTCAAGTCAGTTGATACAACATATAATCCAGAAACACATGTATTTGCACAGAGAGTAGTAACAAGAAATGCAGATGGAACAGTTAATATGAACGGCTTACTTACACTTACAGATGCTAAGATTGCTGAACTTGGTTTTGCAGCAGGAATTGGGGAAGGAAAAGCATCTATTAAGTTAGGAGAAGTTCTTTCAGATGAGGATGTTGTAACAACAGGACTTATCATCAAGACCAAGACAGCAGAGGTTGCTGCAGATGAAACAAAGACAGGTGATGCAAGCAATATGCTTATCTACATTATATTAATGGCAGCAGCACTTGGATTGGCTGGATTTGGATATGCGCAGAAGAGGAAGAATGTTCTTTAATAAAATTTCATAAGTAACAGATAAGTTATGACAAATTAATAGGGTTTTCATCTTTAAGATGGAAACCCTGTTGTATTTTTAGAAGGTATTAATATGGGAGGTTTATTGCAATGAGTAAGAACAGAAAAAAGGTTAAAGCAAAAGCTATTAAAACGGCGTCAGTTATGGGAGCATTAGTATTAGCGGCATCACCGGTGATTCCTTATGTTGGACAGGTATTCCAGCCTATTCAGGTAAGCGCTGCATATTCTAATGAGGCAGTAACTACAGACTGGAGTTTTCAATATAAAGATGTAGAAGGTGCATTTGCAAGTAAATATGAAGGTGTAAAGGGTGAGGTTTCTGATGTAACCGGAAATGCTGAATCATTGGTTGTTGATGCTACTAATGGAAAGCTCGCCGCCGGCAATAATGGTAAGGGATATGCACAGATTAACAAAGGAACTGTTATATATATTCCTGTATCTGGAAAAGGAACAGTTATAGTAACAGCATATCCGGGACAGGCAAAGTGGACTATTGCTGGAGTTGCCGCTACTACAGATGTTTCATCTGCAGATTATAATGTTCAGGAAGGAACAGGCATTGTCCAGGTGGATGGAAACAATTATGTTAAGTTGGAAGCAACAGATAATGGATATATATATTCAATCCAGAAATCTGAATATTCATATGTAGAAGATCCAGAACCAGAATTAAAGACATATGAGGACAGCAAAGTTGATGTATGGGATTTTGGTGCAGAAGTACTTGATTCTGATAAATATAATAATAATCTGACAGTAGATGTGATTAATGGTGCATATGCAGGAGTTGCAGCAGGTACAGCCAATAAGACTATTGGAGGATTTACAGCAGGAGACTTAACATTTACAACAGAAAAGACTAATAACAGATTAAGAACATCTAATACAGCATTGACAAGGTATGATGCAAACGGAGTGGCTGTAATTGGCGGCGTATCTCTTACAGGATGTCTGTATTTTAATGGTTCAGCAGGAACCAGGCAGGGAACTATATCTATGAATCTCGACGCAGGAGATGCAGTTACTATGTATGCCAAGATGGACAATGCAGAGGATGTGATCCAGGTGTCTAAAGATGGAACAGTCCTTACAGAAATGCCTGTATCTACAAATGGTTCAGTTGTTACATATGTTGCAGCATCTGATGGAACATATACATTTAATGATTCAGATGCAACAGGTAAATTAAGACTTTACAGAGTTGAAAGAGAGCATCAGTCTGTAACACAGGTAACAGGAAAGATTACTGTTCCAGATGGAATGCCATCTAATTACAAGCTGGTATTTACAAGCAAAGCTACTGGTACATCATATAAGGCAGTGATTAGTTCAGATGGAACATATACAGTAAAGGTTCCAACTAATTCAAAGATTTCAGATTATCAGTTATCACTTCTTAACGCAGAAGAATATGTAATTTCTTCGGAGACAGCGCTTACTTTGGGAACAGAAAATGTAGTAACATCTGATGTAACAGTGGAGAAAGTACCGATGACTAAGGTTACTGGTTCGATAACAGGTCTTTCAGCAGATGAGTTAAGTAAGCTGAATATTTCATTTGATGCAGATGGCGAGGTGTATAAGCCAGTTGTATCAATTGACACAGCTGCAGGAACATATTCTGTTAATCTTGCAAAGGGAGTTACATATAATGTAACAGCTGAAGGAGTTAATGATTATTCAATAAACATGACATCATATACTGCGCCAGCAGATGATGCTGATGTTGACATCGCATTTGTTAAGAAGCCTGTATATAACATTAATTTAACATATGAAGGTTTAACAGAGAGTCAGGCAGCCAATGCAGTAGTTACATTTACTAATCTTAATGAAGATGGATACTCATATACATTTACAGGAACAGATAATATTGCTTTAAGAGATGGAACTTACTCTGTTAAAGTTGTAGGAGCAAAAGCCCAGAGAGTTACATCTAACCTTGTTGTTTCAGGCAGTAATGTTTCTAAGACTGTTGCATTTAAGGATGCAACTGACTGGACATTTACATCAGCTGACTTCAAGACAGCAATTACTGCAGGATATTATAATGGACTTGCATTATCAACAGGTATTTCACAGAATAATAGTAAATATCTGCTTGGAAAGAGTGGAGCAACAGTCCAGATTCCGGTTGACGGAGCCTGTCAGGTAAAAGTGTCATATTGCTATACAGCCGATGCAACACTTGGTGTCGGTGATGACACAGTAGAAGTAAAGACAGAAAGCAAATCTACGGGAAATATAGAAACAGCAACATATAACTATACAGGAACAACTCCTGGAAATGTTACACTCACATTTGGAGGAGACAACTACAGCTCATATATCACACAGATTCAGGTTATAAAGAGCATAGAGTATAAGCCGGTTCTGACAGTTGGAGCAGAAAACTGTGATTATACATCAGTAGCAGAGGCTGTAAAAGCTGCTGAATCAATGGATCGTGTAGATGAAAATGGAGATGTAAAGAGAGTTACAATACAGATACAGCCAGGCAATTATGAAGAGATGGTTGTAATCAACGGAAAGAATATAACATTAAAGAATGCCAGTGAAAATGTATCAACAGACCTTATTAATAAGGGCGTGGATATTGCAGATAATGCTGTAAGAATTACATGGTATTATGGTCATGGATATTCATATTACAGTATGGGAGATGACTGCAAATATGATGAGGATACATTAAAGGCTAATACTGAGAATGGTTATTATTCATATAAGAATCCAGGTTCAGGAACAACCAATGGTTCATACTGGAATGCAACAGTCGTAGTGTATGGCTCAGGATTTGAGGCTGATGGAATTATATTTGAAAATTCATTTAACCAGTACCAGTCAGAAGCGGCTGCAAAAGATACAATTGTTAAAAATTCTGATGCTAAGGAAGGCAGCGTAACAAGAAATGACATAGAGGCCGGAAGTACCAAGGTACAGGAAAAGGCATATGTAGAAAGAGCGGCAGCACTTGCAATGACATCATCAGCAACAGATGTTGTATTTGACAACTGCAGATTTGTTGGAAGACAGGATACTCTGTATGGAGCAGTGGGAGCAACAGTTGCATTTAACAAGTGTCAGATTATGGGAGCAACAGATTTCATATTTGGCGGAATGACATCAGTATTTTACAAATGTGATCTTGTAATGAACACATCAGAGAATAAGAACGATGTGGCATATATTACAGCAGCACAGACGGCAGAAGGTTCTAAGGGATATCTTATGTATGAGTGTAATGTAGTGTCAACAACACCAGGAGTTGATACAGCATCATCACTTACATCTAAGCCAGGATATTTTGGAAGACCATGGGCAGGAACTGCAAATGTTGTATTCTATAACACTAATGTAGGAACAACAACAACTAATGATGATGGAACAGAAGGAACTGAAGTGCGTTCATTAATTAATCCGCTTGGATGGAACGATTCACTTTCTGGTAAATCTTCATTGTGCTCAGAATACGGAACGATAGAGCAGGCCGGAGTTGATAATTCGCAGGAAAGAGCGACATGGGCAACAATGCTGACTAAAGAGCAGGCAGCAGATGAAACAATGGAAGCATTCCTTGGAGCGTCAAGAGTAGCACAGCTTCAGGCAAATGGAATTCTTACCGAGAAGGATAATTCTGATAAAGGCAATTCTGGGGAGGAGAGCGGTTCAGAAGATAAAAATGAAGAATCATCTAAGTCTGATAATTCATCAACAGGAGAGGTTGCTGGAAACGAGGAAACAGTAACTGGAGATGCTGATAAAGTTACGGATGCTGGCAATGAGGCAGCAGAAGCGGTAGACAAGAAGGCAGAAGTTGCAGCAGACGAGACTAAGACTGGAGACACATCAAGAACCGGATTATATGCAGTACTTGCAGGAATCTCAGCATTTTTAGCAGCGGGAGCATCTGCTTTTCTCGGAAAGAAGAAATCCCTGAAAGATGAGAAATAATAAAAAGTTATATTAATATTAAACTCCTGAGAGAGCTGTTCTGACATTTGTCAGAGCGGCTCTTTTGCTTGCGAAACAGAAGATGTCGTGATAAAGTGTTCACATAAAACAGATTTAGTGAGGAAATAGATATGTATATTATTGCAGGACTGGGAAATCCAGGTAAAGAATATATGGGAACCAGACATAACGCAGGATTTTCAGTAATAGACGAGCTTGCGGATAAATATAATATAAGTGTGGATACAGCAAAGCACAAAGGTCTTATTGGAAAAGGTGTAATAGCAGGACAGAAAGTAATTCTTGTTAAGCCTATGACATATATGAATAATTCAGGTGAGTGTATAAGAGAAGTAATGGATTATTACAAATGTGACATAGATGATTTTCTTGTTATATTCGATGACATAAGTCTTGATGTAGGAAAGTTAAGACTTCGTGCCAAGGGAAGTGCCGGAGGGCACAATGGAATCAAGAGTATAATAGCTCATCTTGGAAGTGATAGATTCAAGAGAATAAAGTTCGGGGTTGGGGACAAGCCTAAGAACTGGGATCTTGCAGACTGGGTGCTTGGAAAGTTTCCTACAGAGGAATATGAAACATTAAGAGAGGCCAATAAGAAAGCCTGTGAAGCTGTAGAGTGCATACTTTCAGAAGGAATTGAAAGTGGTATGAATAAGTATAACGGATAACTGGTGGTATAATATGAAAGCAATATTTGAGCCGGTGTATAATACAGCCGGGGTTGAACAACTTAATAAAGAGCTTGCTAAAGATGGTGGCAGAACAGTAATGGTAAGTGGCTGTATTGACACGCAGAAACTGCATTTTTCAAGTGCTATAGCCAGCAATTATAACTTCCAGCTTGTTATAACCAGTGATGAGAGCAAAGCAAGGGATATGGCTGAGGATGCCAGATTCTTTAATGGTGGTAATGTAATGTACTATCCTGCAAAGGATGTAATATTCTATAATGCAGATGTTCAGGGACGACAGATTGCCGGAGAGCGAATCCGATGTATAGCAGCCATAATTGACAGATTGAAAGAATCGGACATTGGAGATAAGGTGGACGTGGCTGCTGGGAATGTAGCAGACGGACCACTTACGATAGTGACTACCATTGACGGAATATCGGATATGCTTCTGCCAATTGACAGATTTAAGAAGGCAGTTATTAATCTTAAGAATGGTGATATTCTTGATGTAGAGGATATGGCAAAGAAGCTGACAGCCATGGGATTTGAGAGATTCGGAATGGTTGAAGCAAAAGGCCAGTTTGCAATAAGAGGCGGAATAATAGATATATTCTCATATACAGATGAAGCTCCTGTGAGAATTGAGTTGTGGGACGATGAGATAGATTCGATAAGGGCATTTGACGTAGACAGCCAGCGTTCAATAGAGAACTATAAGAGTTATACAGTATTTCCTGCAACAGAGTTTCTTTTCACAGAGGATGAGATAGAGCAGGGAATTGAAAAAATCAGACATGAAAAAGATGAACAGATGAAGCTGTTCGGGGTAGATAAAAGAAAGCGTACCAAGGAACAGATAGAGGCAGGCAATCATCTTAACAGAATGTTTGATGATGCATTAAGGACAGGAGATTACAGCAAATTCATATATACATTTGCAGACAGAGTGAGTAGTCTGGCAGAGTATTTCCCAAAGGGAGATACTCTTATTGTCGTGGATGAACCGGCAAGACTTAAGGAACACAGCGACATGACTTTCTATGAGTATAGTGAGAGTATGAAGAACAGATTAGAAAGCGGATATGTGCTTCCAAGCCAGACACATATGTTTATGGATATGGAGACGGCCGTTCTTTCCATGAACGGACATAAGCAGCTTGTGCTGACAACGCTTGATTATACACCTGAATTCTTTGGGATAGATTATTCAATGCATATTGAGGCGAGAAGCATAAGTTCATATAACAACAGTTTTGAATATCTTTCAGATGATATAAGAAAGTACAAACGAAACAAATATGCAGTTCTTCTTGTATGCAGCTCAAGAACGAGAGCGAACAGAATTGTTGATGACCTTGGAAGACTTGGAATAGAGAGCTTTTATACAGAGGACAGCAACAAGTCTATGGCAGACGGTCTTGTAATGGTTACTTACGGAAGTCTTCACAGGGGATTTGAGTATCCGCTGCAGGGATTTGTGTGCATTGCCGAGAATGATATATTTACGGAAAAGAAGCGTAAGAGAGTCAAGAAGAAGGAGTATGACGGCAAGAATATAGCCGGCTTTAATGAACTTAATATTGGCGATTATGTTGTTCATGAGAATTATGGTATAGGTCAGTACAAAGGTATTGAAAAGATTACTGTTGAAGGTGTTGAGAAGGATTATATCAAGATATCTTACGCTGATAACAGCAACCTGTATGTGCTTGCAACACAGCTTGATCGTCTGCAGAAGTTTGCAGGTTCCGATGTAGAGAAGAAGCCTAAGCTTAACAAGCTTGGCGGTACAGAGTGGGGCAAGACTAAGTCAAAGGTTCACTCAGCTGTTGAGGAGGTGGCTAAGGACCTTGTCGAGCTGTATGCTACAAGACAGAGGATTGAAGGGTACCAGTTTGGTCCTGATACAGTATGGCAGCAGGAATTTGAGGAAATGTTTCCTTATGAGGAGACAACCGACCAGTTAAATGCGATAGAAGATACCAAGCACGACATGGAAAGTCGCAGGGTAATGGACAGACTTATATGCGGAGATGTTGGATATGGTAAGACAGAGGTTGCGATAAGAGCAGCATTTAAGGCGGTTCAGGAAGGAAAGCAGGTTGCATATCTTGTGCCAACGACAGTACTTGCAAGCCAGCATTTTACCACATTTGAACAGAGAATGAAGGACTTCCCGGTTACAGTAGCCCAGTTGTCAAGCTTCAGAACTTCGGCACAGAATAAAGAGACAGTCGAGGAACTCAAGAAGGGCATGGTTGATATTGTAATAGGTACACATAGGCTCCTTTCTAAGGATGTGGTGTTTAAGGATCTGGGACTTCTTATTATTGATGAGGAACAGCGTTTTGGAGTTACACACAAGGAGAAGATTAAGAAGTTAAAGAACAATGTTGATGTGCTTACGCTGAGCGCTACGCCTATTCCAAGGACTCTTCACATGAGTCTGGCAGGAATCAGGGATATGAGCGTTCTTGAAGAACCACCGGTTGACCGGGTTCCGATACAGACTTTCGTTACAGAGCATAATGACGAGATGATAAGAGAGGCAATCACAAGGGAGCTTGCCAGAAATGGCCAGGTCTACTATGTATATAACCGGGTAAGAAGTATAGACGAGGCTGCAGCGCATATTCAGGAACTTGTTCCAGATGCAAATGTGGCATATGCTCATGGTCAGATGGACAAACGCGAACTTGAGAAGATAATGTGTGAGTTTGTCAATGGTGAGATAGATGTGTTGGTATCAACGACTATAATAGAAACAGGTATGGATATATCTAACTGTAACACAATGATAATTGAAGATGCAGACAGATTCGGACTTTCTCAGCTTTATCAGCTCAGAGGAAGAGTTGGCAGAAGTTCAAGGACAGCGTATGCATTTTTATTGTATAGAAGAGATAAGGTGCTGACAGAGGTAGCGGAGAAGCGACTCAGTGCAATCAGAGAATTTGCTGATTTTGGTTCGGGATTCAAGATTGCCATGAAAGACCTGGAAATCCGTGGAGCAGGTAATGTACTTGGAAACAGCCAGCATGGACACATGGCAGCTGTCGGATATGATCTCTACTGCAAAATGCTTAATCAGGCGGTTAATAATCTTAAGGGAATTAAGAACGAGTATGAGTTCGAGACAACAATAGATGTTGATGTAGATGCATATATTCCGGCAACATATATCAAGAGCGAGTACCAGAAACTTGATATATATAAGAGAATTGCAGCCCTTGAGAATATGGATGAATTGTCAGATATGAAAGACGAGTTGTCAGACAGATATGGAAGTGTACCATCATGCGCCGATAACCTGCTTATGATTGCACTTATTAAGTCTAAGGCACATAAACTTGGACTCATAGAGATTAAAGGCGGTGTGGTGCATCAGGAATCTGGTGCTGCGGTATGGCGCACAGTAATGACAGTGTATCCTAAGGCTGAGTTGGACCCGGATGCGCTTAAACAGCTTATCAAGGACTATGGTGGTTCACTACAGATGAGGATGAATGCCAATCCAGCGATAATATGGACTGTGACCAAGAAAAAATTCACTAATGCGAAAGAGTATCTTAAGGGGCTTAATGCGTTGATGGATGTATTTACGGAAAAGCTGATTTCAAATAATAAATGAAGCATTGTGTCATATTATCTAATCAGGTAAAAGAAAACTGATTAGTAGGCAAACAGGGGCTTGACGGGGATATTATTTAATAGTGGGGTAAAATTTTTTAGATAGAACAGAAGATGAATAAAAAACTCATATCAACAGTTGACAACCTCGGCAGATGTGTTATAATTCAAAACAGTTTAGCACTTTAAAGCGTTACGCTTTAAAGCATGTTATTATTAGGAGGAAACAGGTTATGGCAGAAAACAGGGGTAATTTGACATCATACAGACCAGACATCAAGGTTATGGACTGTACATTAAGAGATGGAGGTCTTGTAAATAATTTTGAATTCACGGATGAGTTCGTTAAAGACCTTTACGAAGCTAATGTGGCAGCAGGCGTTGATTATATGGAATTCGGATATAAGGCTGATAAAGATATATTTGATGAGAAAGAGTTTGGAAAGTGGAAGTTCTGTAAAGAAGAAGATATCAGGGCTATCGTTGGAGAGAATGATACACCGCTTAAGATATCAGTTATGGCAGATGTCGGAAGAACTAATATTAAGAGAGATATTCCACCTAAGTCAGAGTCAGTTGTCGACATGGTAAGAGTTGCTACCTATATTAATACAATTCCAGCTGCTATTGAGATGGCTAACTACTGTTCAGACATGGGATATGAGGTTACAGTCAATATCATGGCAATATCAACAGCAGGGGAGAATGAATTAGATCTTGCATTAGAGCTTCTTGCTTCGCAGAGCAAGGCACAGTATATATATCTTGTTGACAGCTATGGTTCATTATATCCAGAACAGATAAGAAGACTTGCTGACAAATATATCAAGATTGCGGAAAAGTATGGAAAGAGCGTTGGTATTCATGCGCATAACAACCAGCAGCTTGCATTTGCCAATACAATTGAGGCATGTTCGATTGGTGTAAGCCTTCTTGATGCAACTGTAAGCGGAATGGGAAGAGGAGCAGGCAACTGTTATTCAGAATTGTTGTTAGGTTTCTTAAGAAATCCTAAGTTCAATATAGTTCCAGTACTTAAGTTCATTGAGAAGCACATGGTTCCACTTAAGGCATCAGGTGTTGTATGGGGATGTGATGTACAGTACATGCTTACTGGCCAGACTAACCAGCATCCAAGAACAGCAATTGCATTTACTAAGGCAGAAAGAACCGATTATGCTAAATATTACACAGAAATTACTGGAGATGAGTAATGAAATGTTGACATGGCATTTTTAAGAGCGTAAAATATTTTCAAAATCGTGTAAAGCATTTTTACATCGGTATCTTTAGATGAAAGGAAGTACTAACAATGGAAAAGAAGAATATTGATTGGTCAAGCCTTGGCTTTGGTTATGTTAAGACTGACAAGAGATTCGTAGCCAACTATAAAGATGGCGCATGGGATAACGGAACACTTACAGAGGATGACAAGGTTGTCATTAACGAGTGCGCAGGTGTCCTTCAGTATGCACAGACATGTTTTGAAGGTCTTAAAGCTTATACAACAGAGGATGGTCACATTGTTATGTTCCGCCCAGATCTGAATGCAGCAAGAATGAAAGATTCATGTGAGAGACTTGAGATGCCAGTTTACCCAGAAGATAAGTGGGTAGAGGCAGTTGCTAAGACAGTAGAAGCTAATGCAGCATGGGTACCACCTTTTGGTTCAGGTGCTACACTTTATGTCCGTCCATATATGTTCGGAAGCAACCCTGTTATCGGAGTTAAGCCTGCTGATGAATATCAGTTCAGAATACTTACAACTCCAGTAGGTCCTTATTTCAAGGGGGGCGCTAAGCCTATTACTATCAAGGTTTCAGATTTTGATAGAGCAGCACCACACGGAACAGGACATATCAAGGCTGGACTTAACTATGCGATGAGTTTACATGCAATTATGACAGCACATGAAGAAGGATTTGCAGAGAATATGTACCTTGACCCAGCAACAAGAACTAAGGTTGAGGAGACAGGTGGCGCTAACTTCATTTTCATCACTAAAGATGGTAAGTTCGTAACACCAAAGTCTAATTCAATTCTTCCATCAATCACACGCCGTTCATTAATGGTTGTTGCTAAGGAATACCTTGGATTAGAGGTTGAGGAAAGAGAAGTCCTCTTCGATGAAGTTAAGGATTTTGCAGAGTGTGGTCTTTGCGGTACAGCTGCAGTTATCTCACCAGTTGGTAAGATTAACGACCATGGCAAGGAAATCTGCTTCCCAAGCGGAATGGAAAAGATGGGACCAACAATCCAGAAGCTCTATGATACATTAACAGGTATCCAGATGGGTAAGATTGAAGCTCCTAAGGGTTGGATTTATACAATCGCCTAATTTAATTATAAAGACACAGCTCGGTCTGGTGATTAAGCCAGACCGATTTTTTAATTTTGTAAAGTGGATTTTTAGGTAAAAATGTGTTAATATACTGACAAAACAGACGTTAGTAAAGAGGTGCAGCAATATGTCAGAAATCGGAACTAATGAACGTTTATTGCGTTCTGATGTAACATTGGAAGAAAGCAGAAAGATAGAGAGAATACTCAGAAGAAATAATATATCGTATTTTGAAAAATGGAACTTCCATACAGGATTTTTTAAGTTCCTTAATAATAGTAAGAATTCAAAATGTGATATTTATATACATATGGATTCATTTGACAAGGCAAAAGAAGTTCTTGAAGATATTAATAATTAATGATAAAGAATATTATATGTCTATTAAAAAAGGTTGAAGTGATTTACTTTAACCTTTTTTTGTGTTAAAATCTCATTTACTTTGGTACGAAAGGAATTAATAAAAGTGCAGGAAGATGATTTAGAATTAGATTTGGAATTTCTGGATGATGATATCGACGAGCCAGCATCCGGAGACAATAAGAATAAAGGTACCATAAGCACTAAGAGGCGTATAGGAAGAATATTTGCAAGAATAGGAATATGTCTTGGTACAACAATAGTACTGCTTCTTATAGGTTTACTTGGTGTTGTTCATATAGTAGAATTCGGTCCATCCAAGACGGCAAGGAATCTGTTTGTTAATTCAGCTATGGAATCAAGTGCTGGTGGAATTCTCGTTACTCTGTTCTTTTCAGATGAGGAGATAGCACAGATCAGGGCACTTAATTCTGTACAGAAGACAGATGAGGTCACAGATTCATCGCTCATATCAGATACATCTGAACTTACAGATGAAGAGAAGAATCTTATAGAGATTGTAGATATAGAGAAGGGCACATACAGAGGAAAGATGATGATAGTCAGGGATCCTTCAAGAGTGCTTGTAGGAATAAGCGGCGAATATGGCAGGGACTGCAAGGGTCGTAAGGTTTCTGAGATAGCTGACAGTTATGGAGCAATTGCAGCGACTAATGCAGGAGGCTTTTATGATGCCGGAGGAGTTGGAACAGGAGGCGAACCTGATGGACTGGTAATATCAGAAGGTGAACTGAAATGGGGTGATCCTGGTACAACTTATGAGGTTATAGGAATTGATAATAACAACGTACTTGTTGTTGGAAATATGACTGCACAGGCGGCACTTGACAGAGGAGTAAGAGATGCAGTCAGCTTTGGACCAGTGCTTATTGTTAATGAAGAACCGGTCGAAGTTAATGGACGTGGAAGCGGACTTAATCCAAGAACTGCGATTGGGCAGAGAGAGGATGGAGCAATATTGCTTGCTGTAATAGATGGACGACAGGTAAACAGTCCAGGAGCTTCTTATTCAGATATAATAGATCTTATGCTTGAGTACGGAGCTGTCAATGCAGCTAATCTTGATGGTGGTTCATCATCACTTATGTATTACAAGGGTGAGTATATCAATAATTGTTCATCAATGTATGGACCAAGAGATTTACCAACAACAATAATTGTTAAATAAAGTGCTAGGATATAGTCCATGGTGGACATGGAGGAGTAATGATAGATAAGATTAAGAAGCTTCCTTTATTCTGGAAGATATACTGGATAGTTATAGCGGTTGTGATGACAGGATTCATTGTATTATGGGTATGGATGTGGAGTTCACTCACAACATATGAGAATACAAGACCAGAGCATGCAATTAAGAATTTTATTAAGCAGATAGAGTCAGAGAAGACAGATTCTTTGTTGGAGTATACTAAAACATCAGATACGCCATATGAGTCAGAAGATGAGAAGAATGAAGCTGTTAAGGCTTATCTGAAAGAATATTTCAGCAATGCTGAATGGACATATACTAAGAAGTCTGGTGATTACACAGATGCAAGACCTGCTTATCAGTTAAAGAAGGATGGAGAGAAGACAGGAATAGTTGTTTTCTTTGAAAAAGATCCAGAAAAGAAAAATAAGCAATGGAAGATAGAGTCAATAGATGGTCTTGAATGTATGGGAACTGATTATGAGATAACAGTGCCTAAGGATTCAGTAGTAACAATAGATGGAACAACGCTTGGCAGTGAATATATTACAAAGACAGAGGAAGCAAAGGGACTTACTAATGTGTCAAAATATATCAATGCACCACAGGCTACAACATATACAATTAATTCAGTTTATAAAGAACATGATATTAAAGCCAAAGGTCCTTTATATGGCAGTGAACTTACGTTGATCAGTAATGAAGATGGAAAGATGGATTTTGGCTTTGAGGTTAATAATGGAATAGTAACAGACAATGAAAGCCGCATAAAAGATATTACTAAAGCGTATGGTAACTATATAGTTAATTATGGTAAGTTTTCAGATTTGTCTCCATATGTTCTCTCTGGAACATATGCATATTCGTATCTTTCAAAAATATCAACTACTAACATATGGTTTAGTATTAATCAGGAACCAGAATACTTCGATATGAAAGTATTTAATTATCAGTCATATACTAAAGATTGTTTCTCATGTGAAGTTTCATTTAATGAGAAAGTAACTTATGATAATGACAATACAATCGAGTATCCGACACATATTCAGTACATATTTGTAAAGAGAAGTGATAAATGGTATGTTGCCGATCTTACAATTATGAAATAGAGAAGGTTAATATATAGAAAAAGGGATGTCGCACACCAAAAATTAGTGCGATATCCCTTTTTTGTCAGTCGCTATCTTTAGGAAGAGACTGCATATACTGATGCATTGATTCTGCAACAATTTTACTGTGTGCAACAGCTTCTACTACTGTTCTTGCACCATTGACAACATCACCTGATGCAAATATACCAGGACGGCTTGTGTGTCCGGTCTCATCAGCATCAAGAAGACCTCTTGCAGTAGCTTTAAGACCTGTTGTAGTGTTGACAATACGGTTCTGCGGTCCCTGACTGATAGAGATAATGACACTGTCAGAGTGATGAAGGGTATCGGTTCCTTCTATATCGGTAAAAGTTCCATCTTCGTTCTCGATAATATCACGGAATATAACACCATCATCCTTAATCTCAACAGGGCGTTTATTGTATTCAAATGTAATTCCTTCAAGCTGTGCATAGCTGAATTCATATTTGCTGGCTGCAACTTCTTTAGTGATAGAGAAACAGATAACATTGCGGGAACCTTTTCTTTTGGCAGTTCTTGCAACATCCATGGCAGCGTTACCTGCACCGATAACGATAACAGTTTCACCGAGATGGTAGCTGTCAGGGTTATTGAGGTAATTGATTCCAAAGTGGACATTACCGAAAGTCTCTCCTTTTATATGAAGTGAATTAGGCTTCCATACACCGGTACCAATGAATATAGATTTGTAACCATCACGGAACAGATCATCAATACCGATTGCACCACCGATAGTTGTGTTAGGACGAATCTTAATTCCTTTTAAGGCAAGATGTCTGTACTCGATATCGTCAAGAACAGTCTTAGGAAGTCTGAACTCAGGAATACCATATCTTAATACGCCACCAATCTTGTCCTTTCCTTCAAATATAGTAACCTGATATCCATATCTTGCGAGGATAATCGCAATTGTGATACCTGCAGGACCGGAACCAATAATAGCAACTCTCATGCCATTAGAGGGTTTAGGACCTTCCGTCATCTGGTTGGCATATGTACTTGAAATATAGTTCTCAATAGTAGAAAAATGTACGGGAGCACCTTTTCTTCCGAGTACGCAGTGTCCCTCACACTGGTTTTCATGATTGCAGATAAGACTACACACTGTAGTAAGCGGGTTGTTCTCGAAAAGCATTTTACCAGCTTCGTTAAGCTTGTTCTCTTTAAGTAAGCGGATTGCCATAGGAATATTAGTACCAATAGGACATCCTTTCTGACACTGTGGCACTTTACACTGTAAACAGCGGTTGGCCTCATCCATAACATGTAATGCCATAATATATCCCCCTTTAAAGATATTATATTGTGAATTGTGCGTCTGGTAGGCCTGCTGTCCGGTGTCTGTCTGTGGCGCTGAAATTCAGTTTTCCTCGCTTAGCAGGAGTAAGAAGCTGCTGTCTGCAGAGTTTGTCACAATTCATTCCAGCACCACAGACAGACACCAGACAGCAGGATACACACGCGCAACTCAACTAACTAAATCATAGCATTTTTTAATGTGGAATTAAAGGGGAAGTTTGACGAAAGCGTGGTTGAAAGGCGGGCTGTTTTGTGGATTTTTTTGGTAAAATATAGTATGATATAATTTAATGAAATTGTATGCTGTGGGGTGCAGCAGGGAAGGAATTTAAGATGCCAGTTACAGAGTACTTAGAGCGTAATGCGAGAGAATATCCAGATGAGGTCGCATTGGTAGAACTTAATCCAGATGAGAAGGATACCAGGAGAATGACATGGAAGGAGTTCGGTCTGATTGAGCCAACAACTTACTCACCATATCGAAGAGAGATTACATGGAGTGTATTTAACGAGAAAGCAAACAGATTCGCCAATATGCTTATTGGCAGAGGAATTAAGAAGGGCGACAAGGTTGCTATTATTATGTATAACTGCCTTGAGTGGCTGCCTATATATTTCGGAGTATTAAAGACAGGTGCGATAGCAGTACCATTTAACTTCAGATATGATTCAGATGAAATCTATTACTGTGCGGAACTTGCAGAAGTAGATGTTATTGTATTTGGACCACAGTTTATAGGACGAATTGAAGTAAATGCAGAGAGATTATCAAAGGGAAGACTCCTTATCTATGTTGGAGATAACTGTCCAAGCTTTGCAGAAAGTTATCGTGAGCTGGTTGCAGACTGTTCAAGTAAAGCACCTGATGTAACTATAACAGAGGATGATTATGGGGCAATATATTTTTCATCAGGAACAACAGGATTTCCTAAAGCTATTCTTCATAAGCACAGAAGTCTTACACAGGCGGCTGAGATGGAGCAGAAGCATCATGGAACAGGAAGATATGACACATTTTTATGTATACCACCACTTTACCACACAGGAGCGAAGTTCCACTGGATGGGAAGCCTTGTGGCAGGAAGCAAAGCCGTACTTCTTAAGGGAACCAAGCCAGAGACAATTCTTAAGGCGGTATCAGATGAAGAATGTACAATCGTGTGGCTGTTAGTGCCTTGGGCTCAGGATATATTAGATGCACTAGACAGAGGAGACATCAAGTTATCAGATTACAGGCTTGACCAGTGGAGACTTATGCATATAGGCGCACAGCCAGTTCCCCCTTCACTTATCAAGAGATGGAAGGAATACTTCCCTAAGCACCAGTACGATACCAACTATGGACTTTCAGAATCAACAGGTCCAGGTTGCGTACATCTTGGTGTTGAGAATATCAATAAAGTTGGTGCTATCGGAATTCCAGGATACAGATGGGAATGTAAGATAGTTGATGAAGACGGCAATGAAGTTAAGCAGGGCGATGTCGGAGAACTCTGTGTTAAAGGACCGGGTGTCATGACATGCTATTACCGCAACGAGGAAGCTACTAAGGAAGTTCTTAAGGACGGCTGGTTATATACAGGTGATATGGCTATGCAGGACGAGGATGGTTTCTACTTCCTTGTAGACAGAAAGAAGGATGTTATCGTAAGCGGTGGAGAAAACATTTATCCGGTTCAGATAGAGGACTTCATCAGAAGATTTAATAAGGTTAAAGATGTAGCAGTTATCGGACTTCCAGATCACAGACTTGGTGAAAAGACAGCGGCTATCATAGAAGTTAAGGACGGCGTTACATGTACTAAGGAAGAGATAGAGAATTTCTGTATGGAACTTCCAAGATACAAGCGTCCGAAAGAGATTATATTTGCAGATATTCCGCGTAATGCTACAGGAAAGATTGAGAAGCCAAAGCTTCGTAAGATGTATGGCGCAGACAGACTTGTAGAGCAGGAAAATAAAGGCTGATAAGAATACATAGAATGGAGATTGTTATGAAAGAATTAATGCTGGGCAATAAGGCAGTTGCAAGAGGAATGTATGAAGCAGGCTGTAAGGTAATATCAAGTTATCCGGGAACACCAAGTACAGAGATAACAGAAGAAGCAGCCAAATATGATGAAATATACTGCGAATGGGCGCCTAATGAAAAAGTTGCATTAGAGGCAGCACACGGAGCAACACTCGGTGGAGTAAGAGCAGCATGTGCAATGAAGCATGTTGGTTTAAATGTGGCAGCAGACCCATTATTTACAATATCATATCAGGGACTTAACGCAGGACTTGTAATCTGTGTAGCAGATGATCCGGGAATGCATTCATCACAGAACGAACAGGATTCAAGACATTATGCATTTGCAGCTAAAGTGCCTATGCTTGAGCCAGCAGATTCAGAAGAATCAAGACTTTTCGTTAAGGAAGCATATGAGATATCAGAGAAGTACAATACACCAGTATTTATCAAAATGTGTACAAGAGTTGCACATTCACAGAGCGTTGTATGTCCAGAGGAAAGAGTAGAGCCTGCACAGGTTCCATATGTAAAAGACCCAACTAAGGTCATGATGACTAAGAATTCAAGGGATGCACATGTAAGAGTTGAGCAGAGAACGCTTGATCTTATTCAGTACGCAGAGACAAGTGGAATTAACAGAATTGAAGAGTGTGCCGAGGGAAGTCTTGTCAATGGCAAGAAGATAGGTGTTATCACATCTTCAACATCATACCAGTATACGAAGGAAGTATTTGGAGATAAAGTAAGCGTACTTAAGCTTGGTATGGTATATCCACTTCCAGAGAAGCTTATAAAAGATTTCGCAGATGGCAAGGATGAAATCTATGTAATAGAGGAGCTTGATCCAATTATTGAGAACCACTGCAAACAGTTAGGAATACAGGTTCATGGTAAAGATACATTTCCAATATGTGGAGAATTCTCACAGAATCTTATTAAGAAATGTATGGGAATGGAAGAACCTGAATACTCAACAATAGATGCACAGATTCCGGGCAGACCACCTGTTATGTGTGCCGGCTGTCCACACAGAGGAATATTCTACATTCTTCACAAGAAGAAGATTATGGTATACGGAGATATTGGATGTTATACATTGGGTGCTGTTGCACCGCTTAATGCAATGGATCTTAATGTCTGTATGGGAGCGTCATGCTCAGGACTTCATGGCTTTAACAAGGCTATGGGAGAAGCAGGAGAGAGCAACAGCGTAGGTGTTATCGGAGATTCAACATTTATGCATTCAGGAATGACTGGAATTACAGACATATCTTACAACATGAGTAATTCAACAGTAATCATTCTTGATAACTCAATCACAGGTATGACAGGACATCAGCAGAATCCTACAACTGGTAAGAACTTAAGAGGCGAGCCGGCAGGAAAGGTTGACCTTGAAGCATTATGCAGGGCGTTAGGCTTTAACAGAGTAAGAGTTGTTGACCCATACGACCTCGCAGCCGTTGAGACAGCAGTAACAGAGGAGCTTGCAGCTAAAGAGCCATCTATAATCATAAGCAGAAGACCATGTGTAATGATTAAGGGAACTGTCCATAAGCCTGCAATCGCAATTAATCAGGACAAATGTAAGGGCTGTAAGGCATGTATGCAGATTGGCTGTCCTGCTATATCATTCAAGGATAAGAAAGCACATATTGACCCAACATTATGTATCGGATGTGAAGTGTGCAAGCAGATGTGCAGATTCGATGCAATAGGAATGTAGTTTAGACAGGTAACTGAAGGGAGATTCAATATGACAAAGAATATTATGATAGTTGGTGTTGGCGGACAGGGAACTCTTCTTGCCAGCAAGATGTTAGGATATGTATTATTAAAGCAGGGATATGATGTTAAGGTTTCAGAGGTACACGGAATGAGCCAGAGAGGCGGTTCTGTTGTAACTTATGTAAGATATGGTGAAAAGGTATATTCACCGGTAATCGATAAAGGTGAGGCTGATGTTATCATTTCATTTGAGCAGTTAGAGGCTGCAAGATGGGTTGAATTCTTAAAGAAGGACGGCGTTATCATCACTAATACACAGAAGATGGAACCAATGCCTGTAATTACAGGGGCAGCAGAGTATCCGGAAGGACTTATTGAGAAGCTTACAGCAGCAGGAGCTAAGGTAGATGCGAAGGATTTCCTTGCACTCGCTGAGGAGGCAGGTTCTTCTAAGGCTGTTAATATAGCACTTATGGGAAGATTTTCAACATACTTCCCTGATATTACAGACGAGCAGTGGCAGGATGCCATAGAAAAAAATGTTCCAGCTAAATTCCTTGAGCTTAACAGAAAAGCATTTGAACTGGGAAGAAATGCTTAAATAATGTTTAATAATAAATGGAGCAGGTGGATTAAATTCCATCTGCTCCATTGGTTTATATTGTAGTATTAGATTATTATTTAGTTATTGTCACCGAATATTACATGTCTTACTGGTGTAAGTGCATATAAAAGGATCATTCCGATAATTCCGCACACTATTATCTCTCCAGCACCAACTGTAACAAAGAACATTGCAAACATTCCCTCTGAACCATAGGCAAATTTAAGTACAAATGGTACGATGATTGTGTTAGCAACAATTGGTGGAACAGGGGCAAGCCATTTGTTCTTTCTTAACAGATATGTTCCGATTGCACCAATAAGTGTCGCAATGCTTCCAAATACCACATCCCATACAATTGCACCACCAAGAATGTTGGCGATTATACATCCAACGAATAATCCCGGGATTGCTGCCGGTGTAAAGTAAGGCAGAATTGTGAGTGCCTCGGCAATTCTAAACTGGATTGGTCCAAAACTTATGTAGTTAAAGATTACTACAAGTACTACATAGATTGCTGCAATAACAGCGGCCTGTGTGATGAATTTCACACTCATTCCTTTTTTCTTCATATTCAATTATCTCCTTTAGTTTTGTTTTACGTGTGGAAGGTCTCGAACACACGATTTATTGCTGGACTATAACACAGCTTGTGTAGTTTAGCAGATTATTGAATGGTTGGCAAGTGCATTTTATGATATAATGAGCGTTAGAAGGGAGACGCATTAAGATACGGAAAATGCGTTTAAACATAAGTGATGATTAAGATTATTGTAATATATTTACTGATTATTAATATAGTAACATTTGCTTTGTATGGAATCGATAAATGGAAAGCAATACATAACAAATGGCGCATAAGGGAAGCAACACTTCTTATTACAGCATTTATTGGCGGTTCTTTGGGAGCTTTTATAGCAATGCAGACGTTCAGACATAAAACGAGGAAATGGTACTTTAAATACACGATTCCTGTTATGCTTGTTGTGCATGCGATAGTGCTGATCTTACTAGTAGTGAAACTACATAATATGTAGTTATAGTGAAAAAATTAACGCAGGCTGTTATTATTAATAATAGCCTGCGTTAATTTTATACGTTATAATTTAAGGATGTCAGCTGCATTTTTACCAAGTATTGCTTCAGTATCTTTTTCTGTGAAACCACATTGTTTTATTAAATCTACGGCGTCTGCCTGGTCGTCCCATGGACTGTCTGAACCGAATAATATGAGGTCTGTTCCATGAATATTAACCATTTTCTTGAATTTTTCTATTGGAAGACTGGCATTGTTATTGAGTTTCTTGATGCATGATGAGGTATCAAGATATACATTTTTCATGTAATCTTCTTCTAATATGTGAGTGACTTCATTCCATTGTCCCCAGCCACCCATATGTGCAAGTACGAGCTTTTCAGGTTTTACTTCCTGAATCATTGTTGTAAGTCTGTCTACGCTGGATTCGTCACAGCCTGGAAAACTTACATCATATCCTGCATGAATAAGGATTATCAAACCAAGAGAAGATGCATAGTCAATAAGCCTTAATGACTGCATATCATCTATATTGGTTTTCTGGAATACAGGGTGTAGTTTGATTCCTTTAAATCCATTGTTGGAAAGCCAGTTCAATATTTCCCTGAAATTCTCGCAATCTGGATGAATTGCTCCAAATGAGATTAATCCAGTTGTATCACTTGTTTCATTAGTCTTTAATGCAAGAGTATTGATTGTGTTGCACTGACTTGGCTTTGTTGCAACAGGAAGCAGCACTGAATAATCAATACCAGCTTTCTTCATTGAATCTGTAAGAGAATGTACCCTTCCATCAAGGTAGTTGTGTATTCCGCCACTATGGGCTAATGTACCAACTGCCCTGTCAGCAAGGTCATCAGGGAATGTATGTGTATGGAAATCTATTATCATAAAACCTCCTTAAAATTGGTAATATACAGGTATCATCTGTAGTTATTGGGATGCAGGTGTATATCAGCCACTACATATATAATTACCATTTTATTGTGGTGTATACAATATATTTGGTTGTCATGTGTTTTCCGCTTTATTATGTATATATTTATGTTTGAAAATCAAGTGAATTTTTTAAAAAGCATACTAAGGATTGTGAAAAGAGAGAGTTAGTAGGTAAAGTAAGGAAGTGGGAGGATGGTAAGCAGAGAAATCCAAAGGGAAAGTGAGAGGAAACAACGGGAAAATCTCACAAATCACAAGAAACTTTAAAAACCCTATTGACAAATAGGAAATTGAGAATATAATGATTTACATACCAAGATACTATGTTTATATGGAATTGGATTTTGCAGGGAGGTACATGAAGGTTGAAGAATAGAATTATTGACACAGATGTACTTATTATAGGTGGCGGAACGGCAGGGTGTTTTGCAGGTATTACACTTGGAAAAAAGAAAGACCTTGATGTACTTATTGTTGAGAAAGCAAATATTGTACGAAGCGGATGTCTTGCAGCAGGTGTTAATGCAATTAATGCTTATATCACTAAGGGCAGAGTTCCACAGGATTATGTTGATTATTGTAAGAAGGATGCAGATGGAATAGTAAGAGAGGATCTGCTTCTTTCAATGTCAGAGAGACTCAATCATGTCACTAAGGTAATGGAGGACTTAGGACTTGTAATCCTTAAAGATGAGAATGGAGATTATGTTGCGAGAGGAAACCGCAATATTAAGATAAATGGTGAGAATATCAAGCCGATACTGGCAGATGCAGTTAAGAAGCAGGACAATGTAACGGTAATCAATCACCTGAATATAACAGATTTCATAGTAGAGAATAACGAGATTAAAGGTGCATACGGATTTGATGTCAACGACGCAGTGTTCTATGAGATAAATGCGAAGGCAGTTCTTGTGGCTACTGGCGGAGCGGCAGGTCTTTACAGACCTAACAATCCTGGATTTTCAAGACATAAAATGTGGTATCCTCCATTTAATACAGGAGCAGGATATGCAATGGGAATCAATGCAGGAGCTGAGATGACCACATTTGAAATGAGATTCATTGCTTTAAGATGTAAAGATACGATTGCACCGACAGGAACTATTGCACAGGGCGTTCCGGCTAAGCAGCTTAATTCCAACGGCGAAGTGTATGAGAACAAGTATGGTCTGACAACTTCACAGAGACTTTATGGCACAGTTACTGAGAACCGAGAGGGCAGGGGCCCTTGCTATCTTGGAACTAAGGGAATAAGCAGGGAGCAGGAGGAAGACCTTTATAAAGCATATCTTAACATGGCACCGAGCCAGACACTTAAGTGGCTTGAGGCGGCGGGTGGTCCTTCTGAGGAAAATGTTGAGATAGAAGGAACTGAGCCATACATAGTCGGAGGTCATACAGCGAGTGGTTACTGGGTTGATAACAACCGCGAGACTACAATTCACGGGCTTTTTGCAGCTGGTGATGTTGCAGGTGGATGTCCTCAGAAATATGTAACAGGAGCTCTGGCAGAGGGCGAGATTGCAGCACAGGCAATAGCTGAAAGGCTTGAAGGCTCAGGAAAGGGCTTTGTTGTAAATGAGGTGGCAGATACAGAGCTGTCTGAGAACGCATTTGCAAAGAAGAGCGAGTATGAGAGATTTCTTAATAATAAGCAGGGACTGGTTGATATCGAGCAGACTGAGGAAGCAATGCAGAAGATTATGGACCAGTACGCAGGTGGCATAAGCACTGATTATCAATACAATGAAGCAAGACTTGAACTTGCAGATGAGAAGATTAAATTCTTAGAGCAGAGCGTTGATAATCTTGCGGCACAGGATGCAGACGACTTGCTTAGAATCTATGAGATAAGAGAAAGACTTACAGTGTGCAGAAGTGTTATAGCACATTTGAAAGCAAGAAAAGAAACCCGTTGGCACAGCTTTGCGGAGAATATGGATTATCCGGCTAAGAGTGATGACTGGTTAAAATATGTCAACTCCCGCAAGGAGAATGGCGAGATTAAGATAATCATAAGAGACCTTGTGAGAGGAGGCGACAGCTATGAGCATTCAGATAAATAAGTTAAAATGCGTTGGTTGCGGGAAGTGCGTTGAAGCCTGTCCAGGCAACCTTATCAAGAAAGATATTGATGGAAAAGCATTTATAAAGCATGTCAAGGACTGCTGGGGCTGCACATCATGTCTTAAAGAATGTCGTTTTGAGGCAATTAATTTCTTTCTGGGTGCTGATGTCGGTGGCAAGGGAAGCACTCTTTCGTTCAGACAGAATGGAAGCATCAATACATGGACGGTGACTTCGCCAGACGGAACAGTTAAGACGCTTGAGGTCAACAGACAGGAATCTAATAAATATTAGGGAGGAATATCATGGGTAATTTATCACATTTGGACGCACTCGAAGCAGAGGCGATATATATTATAAGGGAAGTTGCAGCAGAATGCGAAAAGCCGGTAATGCTGTATTCTATAGGAAAGGACAGCTCAGTTATGCTTCATCTTGCAATGAAAGCATTCTATCCTGAGAAGCCGCCATTTCCATTTCTTCACATTGATACAACATGGAAGTTCAAGGAAATGATCAAGTTCAGAGATGAGACAGCCAAGAAACTTGGAATTGAGATGCTTACTTACACTAACGAAGAGGGTGTTAAGCAGGGAATCAATCCATTTGACCATGGTTCAGCTTACACTGATATCATGAAGACTCAGGCTCTTAAGCAGGCACTTAACAAATACGGCTTTACAGCAGCATTTGGTGGCGGACGAAGAGATGAGGAGAAATCAAGAGCTAAGGAGAGAATTTTCTCTTTCAGAAATACAGCACAGGCATGGGATCCTAAGAACCAGCGTCCAGAAATGTGGAAGCTTTACAACACTAAGATCCATAAGGGCGAGAGCATGAGAGTTTTCCCTATCTCTAACTGGACGGAGAAGGATATCTGGCAGTATATTCAGAGAGAAAAAATAGATATTGTACCTCTTTATTTTGCAGCAGAAAGACCTGTTGTATACCGCGATGGTAATATAATCATGGTTGATGATGACAGAATGAGACTTCTTCCAGGCGAAAAGCCACAGATAAAGAAAGTAAGATTCAGAACTCTTGGCTGTTATCCACTTACAGGTGGTGTTGAGTCAGACGCAGAAACTCTTGATGAGATTATTGAAGAGACTTTAAGTGCGGTTGAATCAGAGAGAACAAGCCGTGTTATCGACCATGAGGAAGCAGGAAGCATGGAAAGAAGAAAGAAAGAGGGGTACTTCTAGAATGAAAGGTTTACTTAAATTTATTACATGTGGTAGTGTTGATGATGGAAAATCTACACTTATCGGACACATTTTATATGATTCAAAGTTATTGTATGCCGATCAGGAAAAAGCGTTAGAGCTTGATTCCAAGGTCGGAAGCCGTGAAGGTAAGATTGATTATTCACTTCTTCTTGATGGTCTTATGGCTGAGAGAGAGCAGGGAATTACTATTGATGTTGCTTACAGATATTTTACAACTGACAACAGAAGCTTTATCGTTGCTGATACTCCGGGACATGAGGAGTACACAAGAAACATGGCAGTTGGTGCTTCATTTGCAGACCTTGCAGTAATCCTTGTTGACGCAAAGCAGGGTGTGCTTATCCAGACTAAGAGACACGCAAGAATCTGCGCACTTATGGGAATTAAGCATTTTGTATTTGCGGTTAATAAGATGGACCTTGTTGGTTACAGCGAGGAGCGCTTTAATGAGATTAATGCACAGATAGAAGAGCTTAATAAGGAGCTTTCTTTAGCAGATGTAGTTGTTATCCCTGTTTCAGCAACTGAGGGTGACAATGTAACAACTAAGTCTGAGAATATCCCTTGGTATAAGGGTCAGGCACTTCTTCCTTACCTTGAACAGGTTGATGTTGATGATACTGAGGAAGAAAAGGGATTCTACATGCCTGTTCAGAGAGTATGCCGTCCAAATCATGAATTCCGTGGTTTCCAGGGACAGATTGAGGCAGGAAGCGTATCTGTTGGTGACGAGATTATCACTCTTCCAACGAATGAGCATGTTCATGTAAAGAGTATCCATGTTGGCGACAAGGAAGCACAGACTGCTTCTATAGGACAGCCTGTTACTATCCAGTTAGATCGTGAAGTTGATGTTTCAAGAGGTTCTGTTCTTGCAGCAGGCGCTGATTTAAAGCTTGCAACAGAGATTACAGCTACAATTCTCTGGATGGATGATGATGTTCTTACTAATAACAAGAACTTCTTTGTAAAGCTTGGAACAAGACTTATTCCAGGTGTTGTTACTGAGATTGTGAACACTATTGATGTTAATACAGGCGAGGAGAAGCCAGCAACTCTCCTTAAGAAAAATGAAATCGCAGTATGCAAGATTTCTCTTGCTGATGTAAT
>CAMDYG010000007.1 GCA_945910225.1 uncultured Eubacterium sp.
ACCGAAAATATCACCAATATCAGACTTCTTGAAGTCTGCATATGCTTCTTCGCCAATTGCATCTCTTGAAATATATGCCTGCATTCTGCCCTTAAGATCTGCAATGTTACAGAAAGACGCCTTTCCCATTACTCTCTTGAACATCATACGTCCTGCAAAGCTTACATTAATTGGAGAAGCATCCATAATAGCTCTTCTCTCATTATAATCAGCATTAACTGCTTCTCTTGCCTGCTGCTCATCTAAACCTTCAGTATTAACTGCTGGTCTGTCACCGAGAAGCTCCTTCTCATGTGCTTCATAGATGGCTCTGATTTCGTCTGTGTGATGTGTTACATCATACTTTGTTATCTGAAATGGATCTTTGCCTGCGTCCTGAAGGTTCTTTAACTTTTCCATACGAACCTTAATCTGCTCATTAACGTCAGGCTGCTGTGCAGATTTATTATCTCCCATGAATGAGTATCTCCTTTTCTATATGTTACTGAAATATATCTTTATTCAGCCGTTCTTTTCAGAAATTAGTCGTTCTTTACAGATACAACCTTATATTCAATCTCTCCGGCAGGTGCTTCTACTTTAATAGTATCACCCTTCTTCTTTCCAATAAGAGCTGCACCAAGTGGTGACTCATTAGAAATCTTGTTGTTAAGGCTGTCTGCCTCTGAAGAACCAACGATTGTATACTCAATATCCTCGTCAAATTCTACATCATGAAGAACAACAACGCTCTCCATCTTAATCTTATCTTTATTCTTATCGTTGTCCTGAATAACCTCACAATTTGCAAGAATTGCTTCAAGCTCTGCGATTTCTGTCTCTATATCTCTCTGCTCGTCTTTAGCTGCATCGTACTCAGCGTTCTCTGATAAATCTCCCTGCTCTCTTGCTTCCTTTAACTTCTGAGCAACTTCCTTTCTTCTGACAACCTTAAGCTCCTCAAGTCTTGCTACTCTTTCGTCATACCCCTTTTTAGTAAGAAACTGTTTCTCTGCCATGTTCTTATCACCTTTCTATATATCTACTACCTAATATGCTTCTGCTCTACTAGAGAATAAAACCCCACAAGCGTCACAATATTATAAACTATCAGTTCCTGTCTGTCAATGTAGGCCTTCAAGTATCCTGTCCACAAGTCCGTTAAACTGCTCCAGATCAGTAACCTGATTAGCTTCATTCCTCAATGCTGCTGCATGCTTTATTCCTGCTGTATACCATGCAAAATGTTTTCTCATCTCGCGGATTCCTGTAAACTCACCTTTTATCTCGCATAGTCCTTTGGCATGTCTCTTAATCATCTGACATACTTCTTCAACAGATGGAGGTGCAATTATTGTCCCATTATTCATATACTCAAAAACCTGTCTGAATATCCATGGATTTCCTCTTGCTGCCCTTCCAATCATTATCCCGTCACAGCCTGTCTGCTTCATCATATTAACAGCATCCTCACCGCTTTTAATATCGCCATTGCCGATAACAGGAATTGATACCGCTTCTTTGACCTGTCTTATTATATCCCAGTCTGCATGTCCTGAATAATACTGCTGCCTTGTTCTTGCATGGACTGCAACGGCAGCCCCGCCAGACTCCTCAATAACATGTGCTATCTCAGGCGCATTTATACTATTCTCATCAAAGCCCGCTCTTATCTTGATTGTAAGCGGTTTATCAAGTACATTTGCCATCTTCTCAACAATTCTTCCGACAAGTACAGGATCTTTCATAAGCGCCGAACCCTCGCCGTTATTGACTACCTTTGGTACAGGACATCCCATATTGACATCAATTATATCAAATTCTCTTTCTGAAAGCCTCTTCGCAATGTCTGCCATGATGTCTGGGTCTGAGCCGAAAAGCTGCAATGCAAGCGGACGCTCCTCTGGCACAGTTTTCATTAAATCCTCTGTATTCTTATTATTGTACAGCACAGCTTTGGCACTGACCATCTCCGTACACATAAGACCACAGCCCTGCTCCTTGCATAAAAGTCGAAATGGCAGGTCTGTTACTCCTGCCATCGGTGCCAATGCAATATTGTTCTTTATCTCAACATTTCCAATTCTCATAATTACTCCATGCCTAAGAAGAATACTTTGAAGAACATCTCAAGCGATTCAAGAAGTTCTCTCTTCTCATACTGATATTTCTTGACAAGCATACCACATGCTATCTCGTCATACAGTAAATCGCCCTCGTCCGCTGATGATTTGAACAAAAGATTGCCCTCCTCATCAAATTCCATATCAAGTATTCCTCCAACTTCCTCTGTGAAAAGAACGCACATAATCTTCAACTCGTTCTTTACATCCTCCGGAAGCCTGTCAAAATCAGGGTTAAAATAATATTTTTTCTCATAAGAATTAGATACACATAAAACTACATTTTCATCAAACATATCCATATAATCCTCTTACAGAAACCTCTCCGGTCCTGATAATCTTCTCGCCTTCGTCTGTCTTAATGATAAGCTCTCCCTCATCATTGATTCCAAGTGCTTTGCCGACAATCTCCTTATCAGCATAGATTGCCTTGACATCACTATCTTTATTAACAAGCATTGCGTTATAATCTTCTTTAAGTCCCGCAAGATTCTGTGTCTTTACAAATTCTTTGTAGTACTTTGCAAAGCTCTTTGAAAATGCGGCTACTATCCGGCTTCTTTTCAGATGGTCGCCAGTTTCAAGATACAGTGAAGAAGCTGTTGCCTTAATAGAGTCATCAAATTCTGTCGTATTAACATTTATTCCCATGCCAATAACCACATAATGTATATAATCCATTTCGGCACTCATTTCTGTTAATATTCCGCTTATTTTCTTCTTATTAAGAACTATGTCATTAGGCCATTTTATACGGCACTCTGCGTCGTGTCCGTCCTCTGTAAGAACTGTGTGGATTGCCTCCTGTTCAGCCATGGCTGCAACTATTGTAAGCATTGACGCATTGGCTGGTGCAATATCAGGCCTTAAAAGAAGTGACATCCATATACCGCTTCCTGCAGGAGATGCCCAGCTCCTGCCACGTCTGCCACGGCCTCCTGTCTGGCTCTCTGTTATATAAAGCGTTCCATCAGCCGCATTATCCTTCTCTGCGGCTCTTTTGGCTTCATTATTAGTAGAATCCGTCTCATCATAATATACTACGTCACGGATAATCCCGGTTGTATTACCTGTATCCACATCGGTAAGCTGGCTCATAATCTCACTTGAAGTAAGAATATCAGGATACTCTGTAATCCTGTAACCTTTATTCTGTACAGCTTCTATCACATATCCTTCTTCCTTAAGCTGGTTGATAATCTTCCAGACAGCTGTTCTTGATACGCCAAGCATATTACACAATGATTGTCCTGAAACATATTCCTTTGAATTTCTCAATGCATTTAAAATCTTTGTTTTCATTTCATAATTACCTGCCAGGCAATAACTGCCATCAACATTAATCCTACTGTCACTATTGTGAGTATAACTCCTGACACAGTCCGGTTATTCATATAATTCTTTATAGCTGTAAGTCCATTCACAAGAGCTCCCAGCAGAAATTCAACTGAAAAAAGAACTCCGCTCCTGCTTCTTAAAAAAAGAATTAATATAAATATTATTCCAATAGCAAATGTAAGCGCTATATTAACATAATCTATTACCATCTTAGACTTTCTATATGCGCCACTTGTTGTATAATACATAATTCCTCCGTATTCTACTTATATGCACCAAGTGTGGCAGCCATAACCGCCTTAATTGTATGCATTCTGTTTTCAGCCTCATCAAATACAACTGACTGCTCTGACTCAAATACTTCATCAGTAACTTCCATTTCATCAAGACCGAATTTGTCACGAATTTCCTTGCCAATCTTAGTCTTAAGATCATGGAAAGCTGGCAGACAGTGCATAAATATAGCATTTTCTGATGCATTATCCATAACTGCCTTGTTAACCTGATATGGAAGAAGTGCCTTGATTCTCTCAGCCCATACTTCATCAGGCTCACCCATTGAAACCCATACATCTGTATATAATACATCTGCATCCTTAGTTCCGGCTTTAACATCCTCTGTAAGTGTTACTGAACCGCCGCTTATCTTTGCCCACTCCTCACACTGTGCAACAAGTACCTTATCTGGGAAATATTCCTTTGCTGTGCAGGCTGTATAATGAAGTCCTAATTTAGAGCACACAATCATAAGTGAATTACCCATGTTGTATCTTGCATCTCCCATGTAAACAAACTTAACACCTTTTAATCTGCCAAGTTTCTCCTTGATTGTAAGCATATCTGCAAGCATCTGTGTTGGGTGGTACTCATTAGTAAGTCCGTTCCACACTGGTACACTGGAATACTTAGCAAGGTCTTCAACTATTTCCTGACCAAATCCTCTGTATTCAATTCCTTCAAACATTGTACACAGAACCCTTGCTGTATCAGCAATACTCTCTTTCTTGCCAATCTGTGAACCTGTTGGATCAAGATATGTAACACCCATACCAAGGTCATGTGCTGCAACCTCAAATGAGCAGCGTGTTCTTGTACTTGTCTTTTCAAATATAAGTGCAACATTCTTTCCGATAAGCGGCTGTTCTACAATGCCTTTTTTCTTCTTATCCTTAAGCTCTGCTGCCAGATCTATTAAATATAAAATTTCCTCAGGTGTATAATCCTTGAGTGTTAAAAAGTCGCGTCCTTTTAAATCCATGACATCCTCCTGTCCGTATACCAAAACTGCATACATTGCATAATTAATAACTTTGTTCATTCTATCGCAATTAGACTGCTTCGTCAAATGTGATGTTTAATTTGCTTGAATGTGGGAAATGGGCGGTTGTGGGAAATGGTGGAAAGCTTCCATTAAACTTCTCGACATAATAATAGGCACTGGGCGGTTTGGGATTTCTCTCCCGGTCGTTAACGCTGGCAACGCACCTCCTTGTGCGTGCCAGCTCACCGGACTGGTTTACCTTCCGGCCGCCAGTAAAAAATGTGGTGTGGCTTTTCTGACCGCAAACTATGCACATAATAAAAGCATTGAGCAAATCACTACCTAAGTGTACGCGCGTCCACGGACGGACGTGCGAGCTGTCTCGCACAAGAACGTGCGTTGACAGCGTAACGAACACTTTCAAAAAAGTAGAACCGCTCAATGCTTATTATTATGTCGCGTAGTTTGTACGGAAGAAAACCACACCACCTTTTTTACCTCTTAATGAAATATATGATTTCCTATAATCACATAATCCGAATAATTATTAACGTTTACTGTACGAAGAGCTCTGAAAGCTGTATATCCACCAATATTGTTAGCTCCTGAAAGTGCTTCGAGAGCTGCCTGCATACATTCAGAGTTTCTTGGACCATTACTTAATCTTGACTCAAAATTAGATGATGGTCCGCCAGAGCCATTAGAAACTCCTGTAAACTGTGATCTCTGGTATATTACGCCTGTAATAGAATCTGGATAATGTGAACTTCTTACTCTGTTAAGAACAACATTTGCAACAGCAAGCTTTCCTTCATAAGGTTCATATCCTGCTTCCCAGTCAATAACACATGCTAATGCCCATATCTCGTCATCTGATACAGACATTGTCGGATTATATGTCAGCTCTGTACCTGATATTGTATTGGCAATTATTGCCTGTCTTCTTGCTTCCTCTTCTTCAGCTGCCTTTCTTGCCGCTTCTGCCTCTGCAGCGAGTCTTTCCTCTTCTGCTATTCGTGCAGCTTCTTCTGCGGCTTCTTTTTCTTCAGCTTCTTCAATTGTATAACCTTCTATAAGATTATCTGTTCCAATCTCTTCTGATAAAGCTTCTGCCTCATCTCCAAAACATAATGTCTGGGTAAGAACATAACCTTTACAATTACCTGAACTGATTTTAGTCCATTCCTTACTAACCTCATCAACATCAACTAATGTGTTAGTATATAATCTTCCTACTATCTGCGCTGATTCTTCATCATAGCTGTCATAAACATCAAGATATGGCTCTGTAACTGCAATTGCCTTATTCTTGTATGTTGTGCTTTCTTCATAACCAGTCACAAGATTCTCTTCTGTATTAGCTGAATAAGATGCTACCTTAATTCCTGTGTCAGTACTTTGTGTTTTCTCATAGGTAGTTGCTACTGTTGGAAGAACCGGTACTGCAAAAAGAATAATTGCGGCTCCCACATAACAAGCAGCTTTGCTACTTCTAAGTTTCATAGATACTTCCCTTTCCGGCGGCTTATTTAGCTTCGCCTATAAATTGTTACAAAATTGTTACAATTTATTACAGAAGTATAATAGCAAAGTTACATTAATTTGTCAAATATGTTAAAACCCGCTCTATGAGCGGGTTTTAGAAATGTCTATTAAATTCAATTATATATTTCTCTGTCTTACAGCCTCATATGTAAGAATTGTACATGCTATTGCTGCATTCAAAGATTCAACTTCGCCACACATTGGTATACGGATAAGCGTATCTGCCTGTCTTGTTATTCTTTCACTTAATCCATTGCCCTCATTGCCTATAAGAAATGCACTTGGACCAGTATATTGTTCTTTAAGATATGTGTTCCTTCCATCAAGATGAGCAGCATACACTTTTACTCCTGACTTCTGACATTCTCTTACAGCTTCTTCAAAATCGTCTGCGTACATGAATGGAACCCTGAATATCGATCCCATTGTTGATCTTATTGTCTTGGGATTATATATATCTACAGTATTAGGACTCATTACGACGCCAGTGACACCAGCGCCTTCTCCCATTCTTATAATCGTTCCGAGATTACCTGGATCCTGCAGATTCTCAACAAGAATAAGAAGCGGATTGCCCGTAAGCATCTGGTCAAGATTGCTCTCATGCATTCCTGCCACCGCCATTATTCCCTGCGGGGTCTGTGTCTGTGACATTCTGTCAAACACATTATCACTTACAATCTCATAACAATCCTCTAAAAGACCTTTCTCAGATATCATCTTATTGATATAATCCGGATTATTCTTCTGAAAATGCTCCGAAACATATATCTTAACTATATCCCTGGCAGGTATCTCCGAAACCATTCTGAGACCTTCAACAACATATTGTTTATTTTTCTTTCTGTCTTTTGCTCTTGATAATAAAGCCATCACATGCTTTACTTGAGCACTACTGGTACTTGTTATCATATTACTTTGAAAGCAGGGCGCTTATATTAAACTCATAATCATTAATATCCTTGGTCATTGCAAGCGCCTCATCAATATCATAATCTACAAACTTTCCATCCTTGTAAGCAACCAGTCTGTTGCTCTTTCCATCTGCAAGAAGGTCAACTGCATATGCACCCATTATAGACGCATACATTCTGTCCTTACATGTAGGTGAACCACCTCTCTGCATGTATCCAAGAATTGTTGCTCTTGTCTCTATTCCAGTTGCAGCCTCAATTCTTCTTGCCATACCTGTAGAATGTCCAATTCCTTCAGCATTGATAATAAGATGATGCTTCTTTCCTTTCTTTCTTCCTTCAATAATGTGATTGATAAGAGCCTGTTCATCGTTATCATATCTTTCTGGAAGAAGTATATCCTCTGCACCATTAGCAATTCCGCACCATAATGCAATATATCCTGCATTTCTTCCCATAACTTCAATGATACTGCATCTTTCATGAGATGTTGATGTATCTCTTATCTTATCAATAGCTTCCATTGCTGTATTAACAGCTGTATCAAATCCTATTGTATAGTCTGTGCACGCAATATCCAAATCTATTGTTCCCGGCAATCCGATAGTATTAATTCCCTGAGCTGCAAGCTTCTGTGCACCTCTGAAAGAACCATCTCCGCCAATTACAACTATTCCATCAATTCCATGCTTTCTGCATACCTCAGCACCCTTCTTCTGACCTTCTTCAGTCATAAACTCCATACAACGTGCTGTATAAAGAACAGTTCCGCCACGCTGGATTATATCAGCAACGCTTCGCTTGTCCATATCAATTATTTCATCATTAAGAAGTCCGTTATAGCCCTTCTGGATTCCTTTGACCTTAAGTCCTTTATTCAAAGCTGTTCTTACAACTGCTCTGATAGCAGCATTCATTCCTGGAGCATCTCCACCACTTGTTAATACGCCGATTGTTTTAATTTCCTTTGCCATAACTTCCCCTTTCTTTGCCTTCCAATATTTTCGGTTTTATGTTACCACAATATAAAAGAAAAATCTTCTTTTTTTGATAAAAATTTACCAAACTTTTAAAATTAAGTCGTAGCAATGTTCTTTTCGCCAAATATCTTCTTAAGATTATATAAAAGATCTGACGATACTCTTACATTCTGGCTTGATGGAAGCGTTATCCTTTGTTTTTCCTGTGCGCAGTATATTATCACAGTGTCCTTTCCATCTGAATCATGCATAAGTTCATTTAATCTGTCCTTGTTATTATTATACTCATCAAGACTTGCGAATCTTATCCACAGCTTCCTTGGCACACTGTCAAAGCTTACAATATTCTCACATATAAGTCTGGCATCTGAATCGACATTTGCCTGAACTTTTCCCGTAACAAATATTTTGTTAGTTGTGTCAAATATATGTCTGTTTTTCTCATAATCCCTAGGGAATAACAATATCTCCGTACTTCCGACCAGATCTTCAAGCGTAATATAAGCCATCTGCTTACCTGTCTTGGTAGTAATAACCTTTATATTACGCACAATTCCGCCTATTGTCTGTCGTGAGCCATCTGCCACCTTAGTCTGTCCTGACTCTTCATCGATTGCAAAATCCGTTGTCTTTGCAGATATATGTTTCTCCCACATACCAGTATATTCATCCAGTGGATGTCCTGTTACATATACTCCAAGAACTTCTTTCTCTCTCTCAAGAAGATCCTCTTTATCAAATTCCTGTATGTCTGGCACCTTCATCTCCATTGACTTCTTATCTTCTTCACTTACCAGATCAAACAGTGACATTTGTCCAGATATAGCATCCTTGCTCTGTTTAAGTGCAGAATCTATCATACGTTCATGAACATTAAGCATGCCTCTTCTTGTATGTCCAAATGCATCAAACGCTCCTGATAATATAAGATGCTCAGCAGTCCTTTTATTAATATCCCCAACCATGCGGTTAATAAAATCCTGCATAGAATGGAATTGTCCATTATCTTCGCGTTCTCTTATTATTGCATTGATAGTTGGTCTTCCAAGACTTTTAATAGCATCAAATCCAAAACGTATATTACCATCTTCAACACTAAATTCTGCAACTGATTTATTAACGTCAGGTGGAAGTATTTTAATTCCCAGCTCCCTTGCTGCCAGTATATACTCAGCCACTTTACTTGTTTTATCAGTAACGGACGATATAAGCCATGCCATATATTCCACTGTAAAGTGTGCTTTAAGGTATGCTGTCTGATACGCAACAACAGCGTAGCATGCAGCATGGGACTTGTTAAATGCGTATTTGGCAAAATCCATCATCTCGTCATATATCTTATTAGCAGTCTTCTCATCTATACCATTCTTAATACATCCTGGTACTCCCTGCTCTTCATTTCCATATACGAAATTCTGTCTTTCCTGCTCCATAACCTTAAGCTTTTTCTTGGCCATGGCTCTTCGCACATTATCACTTCCGCCCCATGAGTAACCTGCAAGATCTCGCACAATCTGCATTACCTGTTCCTGATAAACCATACATCCATATGTCGGTTCCAGTATTGGCTCTAACTGTTTACATTCATAAGTAATATTCCCAGCATTCTCTTTTCCCTGAATATACTGTGGTATGAAATCCATAGGTCCCGGTCTGTACAAAGATATTCCGGCTATAAGATCCTCAAGACAGTCAGGCTTTAACTCCTTCATGAAGTTCTTCATTCCATTACTCTCTAACTGGAATATGCCTGCGCATTTACCCTGGCTTATCATTTCATAAACAGCTTTATCATCATATGGAATTGAATCTATAGAAAAACCTGCATTTCTCTTCTTTTCACATTCCTCTGTTTTCTGTATAACTGTCAGATTCCTGAGTCCAAGGAAATCGAACTTAAGAAGTCCAAGCCTTTCAAGTGTAGGACCCTCAAACTGTGTTACCTTTACATTATCAGCTCCCACTGCCACAGGAACATATTCGCCAACATCTTTCTGACTTATAAGTACGCCCGAAGCATGAACTGATGCGTGCCGTGGAAGCCCTTCCAATCTTTTTGCCTTATCTATAAGATCATGTACAGTAGGATCTGACTCATACAATGCCTTAAATTCCTGATTAGGCTTAATATCCCTGTCAGCATCTCCATTCATTGCGCTGTCAATTGTAACACCAACCTTCTGTGGAACCATTTTCGCAATATTATCTACCATGGCATATGGAAGATCCATAACACGTCCCACATCTTTTATAACAGCTCTTGCCGCCATTGTTCCAAATGTAATGATCTGGCAGACACACTCTTTGCCATATTTATCTATTACATAATCTATTACCTTCTGTCTTCCATCTGGCGCAAAGTCCACGTCAATATCGGGCATAGATACTCGTTCCGGATTAAGAAAACGTTCAAACACAAGATTATACTTTATAGGGTCAAGTGTCGTAATTCCCAGACAGTATGCTACAAGACTTCCCGCCGCAGAACCTCTTCCGGGTCCTACTGGTACATCATGTGTTTTTGCATAATTAATATAATCCCACACTATAAGGAAATAATCCACATACCCCATTGAATATATAACAGACAGCTCATATGATAAACGCTGGAAAATATTATTAGAATCCTCTGCACGTTTTATAACAACATCTTTACGATCAGCAACAATCGTATTCTTTGCATTCTCTATACATTCCGCAATATCAACATTTTCTGTCTGGTCAGGATATCTTTTCTTAAGACCCTCATAGCATAGTGCATTAAGATATACCCACGAATTCTTTCCATATTCTTCAGGCACGTCAAATGCTGGAAGCTTGGTAACTCCAAACTCTATCTCTACATTACATCTCTCTGCTATCTTATGTGTATTCTCTACAGCCTCTGGAGCATATTTGAACAATTCGGCCATCTCTTCTTCTGACTTAAGATAGAACTGTCCACCTTCATAACGCATTCTGTTCTCATCTGACAACTTCTTTCCAGTCTGTATACACAAAAGAATATCATGTGCATCTGCATCTTCAGCATATGTATAATGAACATCATTAGTACACACCAGTTCTATTCCTGTCTCATTGTGCATCCGCATAAGCTGTGGATTAACATATCTTTGTTCAGCAATTCCATGATCCTGTAATTCAAGAAAGAAATTGCCCTTTCCAAATATTCTCTCATATTCCAAAGCAACATCCCTTGCAGTCTCATACATTCCTCTTGAAAGATATCTCTGTACCTCACCTGCCAGACATGCACTTGTTGCGATTATTCCCTCATGATATTCTTCAAGAATATCCTTATCCACCCTCGGCTTATAATAGAATCCATCAGTGAATCCAATAGAAACTATTTTCATAAGGTTCTGATATCCCTGATTATTCTCTGCAAGCAATACAAGATGATTATACTTATCCTCGCTCTGACCTGCCCCCTTATCAAACCTTGAACCAGGTGCCACATATACTTCACATCCAAGAATAGGCTTTATTCCCTCTGCCCTGGCAGCTTCATAGAATTCAATAACGCCATACATAACACCATGATCAGTTATTGCAAGGCTGTCCATTCCAAGTTCTTTTGCCCTTTTCGTTATCTCCTTAATCTTACTGGAACCATCCAGCAGTGAATATTGTGTATGCACATGTAAATGTGTAAAACTCATATCTGATCCTCTTTCTTATCACCAAGTTTGCTTTCACGCCTTAATATAAGAAATATACCACATTTTTGAATAGATTCATATTCATATTTAGCATATTTTGTGATATTCTATATTCAGTTAATTATGTGATAATTTCATAGGGGGAATTATAATGCTTATATCTGATATTATGCCGGGAGCTCCAATATCAATAGAATTAGCTGTTGCTGATGCCACATACGAAATGCCGTCTACTATTGTTGCATCCAAGCCTGGTTATATATTAATTGCTCCATTTGCACTTAATGGATCAGTTATTAATCTTGAAGATAATAAAGACATGCTTTTTAATGTATATACTATAGATCCGTCTACCAGGAACCGCGTGGTATGGAAGAATGTGCATCTTGAAACAATAACATACAAATCCAGCGGCTTTGTTTCAGCCTACTACAAAATATCAACAAGCCGTTTTGCCAGTCTTTCATCAACATGTGACAGACGTGCATCCAACAGAATTACAATTAACATTCCAGGATATATAACGCCTAATACCGAAAGCAATCGTATTCCAATAACAATACATGATATATCTGATAAGGGATTGTCCTTTACAGGACCTCTTGAACTTGAATTTCTGCTTTCTAACGGATTGGTTACTATCTCTGATCAGGCCAACGGAAAAGAATTTAACTTAAACTTTAAATGCATCAAAATCCGCTCGACGCCTGCTGGCGAAAACAATATGTATGGATGTATGGTACCGGCTCCATCCCGTGAGTACCTCACATATGTATTTCTTAAAAAGCTTGCATCCCGTATGAATTCAGCTAAAGAAGCCAGCGAAAAAGCAGCTATACTTGATGCCGCATCCGTCGCTAATACTTCCATTGAAAGTTCTGATAACAATAATCCTTCATCTAATAACGGCAAGGGATTCCACTCAACCATAGGAACATCCCGGAGCAGATTATAATAATTAATAAAAGAGCGTATCCAATGCCCTGTGGAAGTTACCTCCCTGTGCATGATACGCTCTTTCTTTATTGCATATTATTCTTCATCTTCTGATGCATCCTGTGATTCATTATCTTTATTACTTTCATCATCATGTTCCTGATTATCAGTTTCTGACTTGCCTATATTCTTCCATATATCACTTTCTGGCTCACCACTTACTGTAGATGAATAACTTCCATCCTCATTAAATGTTACACTCTCTGCAACCTTCTCTGATGTAGTGAACAAAGATGTATCAACTGGTTCCGGAATACCTTTGGCTTCTCTGAATATCTTCATGAATTCCTTGCCTGTTATAGTCTCATGATCATACAGATATCTTGCCAGCTTATCCATTACATCCCTGTTATCTCTTATAATCTGCTTAGCTTCTTCATAACATGAAGCTATAAGCTTCTTAACTTCATCGTCAACTTCTGCCTCAGTTGCCTGTGCACAGTTCATGGATGCCCTTCCGCTAAGATACTCGTCCTCAACTGTAGATAATGCCACAAGTCCGAAACGATCTGACATACCATATCTTGTAATCATTGTCTTAGCAAGATTAGTTGCTTTCTTAATATCATCATAAGCGCCATTGGTTACAGAGCCAAATACAACCTCTTCTGCCGCACGGCCACCTACAAGTGATATAAGATCCGTCATAAGCTCATCCTTGGTTTCAAGATGTTTCTCTTCCTCTGGGAAATTAAGGACATAACCAAGTGAACCATTGGTATGCGGTATAATCGTAATCTTCTGTACAGGATCTGAATTATTCTTAATAGCCCTGATAAGTGCGTGACCTATCTCATGATAAGCAACAACCTGCTTTTCTTTCTTACTAAGAACACGCTCTTTCTTTTCCTTACCTGCTACAACAGTATCAAATGCACCAAGTAAATCTTTCTGTGTAACAACATTTCTGCCATTCTTAACCGCTGCAATTGCTGCCTCGTTAATAATATTGGCAAGGTCTGATCCTACGAAACCGCTTGTTGCCATTGCAATCTCTTCAAAATCTACAGTATCATCCATAAGGACATCCTTAGAATGTACCTTAAGAGTCTCTATTCTTCCCTTCTTATCAGGTCTGTCAACAGTAATTCTTCTATCGAGTCGGCCTGGTCTTAAAAGTGCCTTATCAAGTACCTCTGGTCTGTTAGTTGCAGCAAGAATGAATATTCCCTTTGATGAATCGAAACCATCCATCTCTGAAAGAAGCTGATTAAGAGTCTGCTCTCTTTCATCATTACCACTTCCATACTTAGAATCCCTGCTCTTACCAATAGCATCAATCTCATCAATAAACACTATACAAGGAGCCTGCTTAGTTGCCTCCTTAAAAAGATCTCTTACTCTTGAAGCACCGACACCAACAAACATCTCAACAAAATCTGATCCTGCAAGTGAGAAAAACGGAACATCTGCTTCTCCTGCTACAGCCTTAGCAAGAAGTGTCTTACCAGTTCCCGGAGGTCCTACTAACAGAGCACCCTTTGGAAGCTTGGCACCTATCTTGGCATACTTATCAGGATTATGAAGGAAATCAACTATTTCTGTAAGTGATTCCTTTGCCTCATCCTGTCCAGCTACATCCTTAAATGTAACTCCTGTCTTTTTCTGGACGTAAACCTTGGCATTACTCTTGCCTACTCCCATTCCGCCCATCATTCCGCCACTCTTGGCTATTCTTCTATATACAAATGCAAATATTATATACAGGAACAGAAATGGCAACACATATGCTACAAGAAACTCAACTATTGATGAACTTGAATCCGGGATATAACCCTCAAATTCTATTCCCTTTCTTTTAAGTAATGGAACAAGTGAGTCATCATTAACGTATCCTGTATAATAAGTATACGCAACTCCGGCTATGCCTGATTCCTTTTCTTCATCAACAGGTGTAATAAGTATTCTGTCCTGTTCAAGCGCTACTTTCTTTACCTTGTCTTCATCAATCATCTGAATAAACTGATCATAGCTTATTTCTTTATAAGTTGCATTCTTAAACATATTGCTAAGAAGCGTTAGTCCTATAAATGTAACCACCGCAGCAATAATAATAAATATTATAAGATTAACATTCTTCGGCTTTTTGTTATTATTGTTGTTCTGATTGTTATTGTTGTTATTGTTACGATTATTATAACCGCCACCATTGTTGTTATAATTGTCCATATTCTTCTCCTGATAGATTTAATACTTCTTAAAGCATTTCCCAATAAGCATGTTTTCATTATAAAGAAGGAAAAAATATAAATCAACCCAAATCCAGCTCTTTAATAAGATGTTTATATTTACTTTATATTATTAGTTTTTTTTATCAAAGTATGGAAATTTATTATACATGGCTGTATAATATCGAAGTATTTTTTGACTGCCGGTAGTTTTTGATTCATATTCATGCTGCCGGATATTTATTTTTATTGCAACATGCAGATAGGAGGAAAGAATGGCTGTTAAATACGTATTCGTAACAGGCGGTGTGGTTTCTGGTCTTGGAAAAGGTATTACTGCTGCATCTTTAGGCAGATTACTAAAAGCCCGTGGCTTCTCTGTAACAATGCAGAAGTTTGATCCATATATCAACATTGACCCTGGTACTATGAACCCTATCCAGCACGGGGAAGTTTTCGTAACTGATGATGGTGCTGAAACAGATCTTGATCTTGGTCACTATGAAAGATTCATTGATGAAAGCCTTAACAAGAATTCCAATGTAACTACTGGTAAAGTATACTGGTCTGTATTACAGAAAGAACGTCGTGGAGATTTTGGTGGAGGAACAGTCCAGGTAATTCCTCATATTACTAATGAAATAAAAAGCCGTTTTTATAGAGATTATTCAACAGATGAAACTAAGATTGCCATTATTGAAGTTGGTGGTACAGTTGGTGATATAGAAAGCCAGCCTTTCCTTGAAGCAATCAGACAGTTCCAGCATGAAGTCGGACATGAAAATGCAATTCTTATACATGTAACACTGATTCCTTATCTTAAAGCATCAGGTGAAATGAAAACCAAGCCAACCCAGGCAAGTGTTAAGGAGCTTCAGGGAATGGGTATCCGCCCTGACATCCTCGTATGCCGTACTGAGCATCCTTTAGAAGCTGGTATTAAAGATAAGATTGCACTTTTCTGTAATGTTCCTAAATCTCATGTACTGCAGAATCTCGATGTTGAGATTCTTTATGATGCTCCTCTTGCCATGGAAGAAGAACATCTTGCACAGGTAGCATGTGAATGTCTCAAACTCGACTGTCCTGAGCCTGATCTTGACGAATGGAGAGCTATGTGCAAAGCATGGAAGAATCCTACCAAGAAAGTTACAGTTGCTCTTGTAGGTAAATACATCCAGCTGCACGATGCATATATCAGTGTAGTTGAGGCATTAAAGCATGGTGGAGTCTATAATTCATGTGATGTAACAATCAAGTGGATTGATTCTGAGAATGTTACTCCTGAAACAGCAGATGAGCTTTTATCTGATGTATCCGGAATTCTTGTTCCTGGTGGTTTCGGTGATCGTGGTACAGAAGGAAAGATACAGGCAATAAAATATGCAAGAGAGCATAATGTCCCATTCCTTGGATTATGCCTTGGAATGCAGTTATCTATTGTAGAATTTGCCAGAGATGTTATAGGATATGAGGATGCACACAGCGTTGAGCTTAACCCTAACACAACACACCCTGTAATTCATCTTATGCCTGATCAGGAAGGTATCGATGATATTGGCGGAACATTAAGACTCGGCTCTTATCCATGTGTACTTGATAAAACAAGTAAAGCATATGAATTATATGGTGAAGAACTTATACATGAGCGTCACAGACACAGATATGAAGTCAACAATGACTATAGAAAAGTACTCACTGAAAATGGCATGATTCTTTCAGGAATTTCTCCTGATGGACGAATCGTCGAAATGATTGAATTAAAAGATCATCCTTGGTTCGTAGCAACTCAGGCGCATCCCGAATTAAAGTCAAGACCTAATCGTCCTCATCCACTTTTTAGAGGATTTATATCAGCTGCTCTTGAATATCAGAACAAGCACTAATTATTACACATTAATTGCTAAAATAAAACCCCCGGTATTCTACCGGGGGGTTTTATGTATGAACCTTATTCCAATTACTTATTCTTAGCTGTAAGAGCCTTCTTAAGCTTCTTAACCTGATCTTCTGTAAGATCCTGTGATTCGATAAGTGATGAAATCATCTCGAATACATCTCCGTTGTACCAGAAATCAGCCTCTTCCTGTAATACTTCAATTCTGTATTCATCTCTTGAACGAAGTGGATGGATAAGTGCTGTCTTACCCTTACGGATAGTATCAACAAATCTCTTATCCTTTAACTTTCCCACGAAAGTTACAACAGTTGTTCTTGCATACTCTTTCTCATGATCTTCTCTTAACTTATCAATAAGTTCCTGAACTGCCATATCCTGTGGCGCTTCCCATATAAGCTTCATAATTAAAGCTTCACATGGACTTAACTCACTAAAATGATTCCTGCTCATAATAGCCTCCTTAAATAATTAACTTTTAATAATGTACATTATATAAAACTATACAATATTTTTCAATAGAAAAAAGTACATTTACAACTCAATTGCCGCAATTTTATAATTTTCAATTTCAAGTTCTATTATTTTAATGCTTTGAATATCGTCATTAATGTACGCTTTCATTTCCCCATCTATTATTTTATAAACTACTTTAGACAAAATTTCAAGTACTCCGCATCCAATTGCCTTACCATATGCCTCTTTTAATGTCCATATTCTAAAAAAGCGGTCTTCACTATCTGCTTCATTTATCCATGAAACTTCCTCTGGGCAAAAGAAACGTCCTGCCAGTGAAATGCTGGCTTTCCGGTCTCCTTCTATGTCTATTCCAACTTCTTTATCAGACACCACACAGGCTACATATTTACCAGAATGTGATATATTAAAATATATATCTGGAAAATTTATGAAATATGGTTTTCCACTACTATTCGTTCCTGTTTCGTAATCATACTCCTGATCATATTCTTTTATAGCATCCAGCATAGATATATTATGTATCGTATCATTTTCCATATCAAAAGCTGTGTTTCGTTTTACCCATTTTTTAACAGCATAATTAAGTAATAATCCAGCTGCCACACTCTGACATCTGCCCTGCTGCATTTTCATTCTGCCCGCTTTATCTTTCCGGTTCTGTGGAAGAAGTACATACGCCATATTATATATATCTTCATTCATTAATTCATTAATCTGTGTAATATATATTTCCAATACAGCTTCTTCCTTTCCCAATTATCTTTATTCTGGCATTTTACACTGTGATTGTCTGTGAGTCTGCCACATATCTTTTAGAGAATATAAATACTATATCTCCTTCTTTAATAACTGTATCCCCATTAGGGACGACAACATTATCACCTCTCCTGATCATAACAATCAGTGTGTGCCTTGATATATCCAGTTCCTTTATCTTGTGTCCTACCCATGGATGATGCTCTCTTAATTCAACCTGCTTAAGATCTACGTCAACATTAATATCACAATCCTTAGCACCAATAACGACGCAATCATTCTCGTGCAGTGTGAGAGTTCCTTTCGGCATAACTGTTTCGCCATTCCGTAATATTGCAGCGATAATCAATCCCTGTGGCAGATTAAGTTCGCTTATCTTCTTTCCATTCCAGTTATGTTCTTCGGTTATTATTAATTTGATAAATTTAAGTTCTTTCTCCATCAGATATTCCGTTGATTTCTTAAGCATACTGTACTGTTCAACAAAACCTGCCGAAAGAATACCTGTAGGAATTGCTACCATTCCAACACCAAGAAATGTAATCAGTATACTAAATATTTTTCCAAGGACAGTCACAGGATATATGTCTCCATAGCCAACTGTCAGAAGTGTCGATACTGACCACCATATTCCAGAAAATGCATTTTTAAAAACATCCGGCTGAGCCTCATGCTCAAGGCTGTACATACATAATGAAGATGCAATTATAAGCATTACAATAATAAATACGGATGACAGAATCTGATCCTTTTTCCTTTTAATTACCTGACCGATTATATTTAACGCATCATAATACGAATTTACCCTGAACAGTCTTAATATCCTTATTACCCTGAACATTCTGAATGCCACAGCCCCTTGCGGAAAGAACACCGGAAGGCAGTTAGGGAGAAAAGATAACAGGTCTACTATTCCTCCCAATGAGAATATGTAACTTATCCTTGCGATCCATCTTTTCTTGTTAGGATACAGGTACTCTGCTGTCCATACACGCAATATGTATTCGATTGTAAATCCTGCTACAGTTATGTTCTCAACAATATCCAATACTGGTCTGTATGGAATTGATTGTGTAAATGTATCAAATATGGCAATGAACAGATTAAGCAGAATCGCTATAGTTATCAATATATCAAAAGCTCTGCTTATAACATCTCCTACATAACCTATCTGTATTATGTCAAATATTCTTTTTTTCTTACTCTGTTTCATTATTCCGCCCTTCTACATCATGTACCATGGAATAAGCAACGCTCTCAGATACTTCAAAAAAGGCACATATGCCACAATATTTATAAATACGGGACACAATATCACGCATGCAATAACAAGCACCGGCATAATAATTATCATTCCTGTCGACGTTCTTACTATCGTTGCCAGCGCCCACGAAAATGCTGTTACAGCAAGAACATATACAGCCATTGAACACACATCTTTTATACTATGGACATCACCTGTAATAGCAAGAGTTATCTCCACAGATACAGCAAACAAAAAGCTTCCTATAAATGCATATAATGGTTTTCCCGCTATCCGGTATACTTTGGAAAGCGTGATAAATGTTCCTCTTTCAGCGTCCATATAAAACTGCACAATACCAAATAATCCAGCAATGTAAACAAGAATAACCAGCACCGGTTTTATAGGAAATTCTCCCGTAGAATCTTCCAGTTCCCTTGTCACAGATATATCTGTATCATCAAGAATTCTGAAATCAATTCTGAAGGTATCATTGCCATCAATATATTCCTGATACCCCTTATTAATGTCCTCCTGTGCCTTGTCTGCATGTTTCTGGAATTCCTTAACAGACCTGATATAATTAATTGCAATCTCTGGAGAATATGCCTTAAACATAGCGGCAAAAAATATTTCATTAGTCATTGAGCTTATAAAATTGGAATTACACATAACAAGCTCAATTGCGCCATGATACTTTCCTGATTCAAGCTTTCCACTAAGATTGCTGCCTATAACATACCCACACTCTGTACCATTATCATATATATCCTTCTCTAGCTGTTTTTCTGATGGTACATCATAGAATTCCACTGAATAATCACCTTCAACAAGATAATTCCGCGTTCTTAATGCAATCTCATCATCATCTTCAACAACTATTCCTACCCTCGGCTTCTCCTTCTTGTTCAGATCCGGAACATTGGTAATTATAAGTGCTATCACCGGCATCAATATTATAAATGCTATTATAACGGGATTCTTAATCTGTCTCTTAATAAGAAGATACAGCCAGTATAATATTCTCATTCTTTCCCTCATTTCTAAAAGTATTACCTAATGTCTCTGTATTCTCATTGCAAATGCTGCCACTGTCTGAAAAATAATTATCCAAAATACATTTTTCACTATAGACAACAAACTTGTCGTCCCCCTTATTATCTCTCCGGCAAGATCAAAGTATCCGGACGTTGGAAGAACACCTCCAATGTTTCTCACTGCAGCCGGAAGAAGTGCTGAAGACACAAAACAGCCCGATGCATACATAAATAACATTCCTGACAAAAACAATACCAGCACAGAGTATACCGGATTCCTTACCACAGTAAATATACAGTATATAAATGAAAATACTGAAAATACCAGTATCAACACCCCTATAACTGACTTTATCCATTCTCCAAATGAATACACCATAATTATATCAGATATGTCTGTAAACCTTATACTCATCAGCATAGCCACTGACAGTCCGCATGCCAGCAGCAATGTATATACAAGCGTCAGTCCCAGAGTCTTACACAGTCCATATTCATAGCCATGTATCCCCTGTGTTTTAAGGCTTGCATTAAGTGCGTGGCTCTCTGGTTTAAGATTACTAATGCATGTTATACCGCTCAGCAACAGAAGCATTACCGCCGCTGTGCATACATAAAACTGTACCACTGACAGCCCCTCTTTTACAGCCAGGTCTCTTACATTAAAATATATGCTCCTGTTCAGTGCATAGTTAAGATATACTTCATTGAGCTTATCTTCATGCTTCCCCCTGTCTGCCCTGTAATTCTTAAGCACTCCATAAAATAGATCATCAACAGTATATATTCCTGCTTCTGCTGTTCCAAGGTCAGATCCACCAGCGCTTAACATTTCCCTGAATATCATTGATGTATTATTCACTCCTGCTGATGAATATACTACCTCGATTGGCGTATTGGTTCCATTCATTATATCCCTTATAAGATTATCCGGAACAAGAATAGCCATCACATATGTGTTATTCCTTAACCCATTGAATGCTTCTTCTTTCGATGTAAAATCAAATGTACAGACATTGTTTACAGTATCGACTTCACTTATAAAATTAAATGCCATCCTGACATATTTATCCTGATCATTCTCCGAATACACAACTGCTACTTTCATTCGCATGTCTTTATTCTTTGAAGTTGTCTTTGCAATTCCTATACTAAGTAACATTACAAAGAATCCTATTATAAATGTACCAAGCAATATCTTAGGTATTGATATAAATGCCGACTTTATCTGTAATTTCAAAAGTTGTAATTTCTTTTTCAATATTTCCCCCTCATCTGCTTCATATGCATCACCTGTGTATTATATCCAGAAGTTCATTTCCCACAACCGGACGGGCAAGCTGTGAAAGCAATCCATCCTTTAACAGATACATCCTGTCTGCAAGCTTAAGTTCCCCCTCTTCATGGCTTGTAATAATAACTGTTCCACCACTCTTAGTATAAGCTTTAAGATAATTAAGTATATCCTGCTTGCATACTATATCCAGTGATGCTCCTGGTTCATCAAGTATAAGAACTGGCGGATTCTTGGCAAGTGCACAGCATATACTAAGTCGTTTCTTCATTCCACCAGAGAGTTTATCTACTGTTTTATGAAGATATCCAGTTACGCCAAGTATAGCCGGCACACCATTTGCAAGATCCTGCTTAATATCTCTTCCAGTATCACAATACCAGAATCTGAGATTATCATATACTGACAGATTCTCCATAAGAGGATTTTCCTGTGGAACAAACCCAATATATCTGGAAAATACTTTACTATTCTTAAAAGGGTTCTGTCCATCTATCTGAAAAGTACCTCCATCAGCCCTCAGACTGCCGGACAATATTCCAAGCAATGTTGATTTTCCACAGCCATTAGCTCCTACAATGGCTATATATTCACCAGCAGATGCATGAAATGATGCTCCTTTTAATACCTGGCTCTTTCTGCCATACGACTTGGTTATACCCTCTGCTTCAATAAAATAACCCATATCTCCCCCTTTTTAGACTATCTACGCCTTAGCTGTCATATCGAACTGACTATAATACAGCTTATTATAGAATCCATTCTGCTTAAGAAGCTCTTCATGATTACCCTGCTCTATAATATGACCATCCTTCATAACAAGAATCACATCTGCTGACTGTATTGTTGAAAGTCTGTGGGCAACTATAAAGCTTGTTCTGCCTTCCATAAGCTTTGCAAATGCATTCTGAATCTTTATTTCTGTTCTTGTATCAATAGATGATGTTGCCTCATCAAGTATAAGCATAGATGGCTTTGCAAGCATAATTCGTGTAATACACAAAAGCTGTTTCTGTCCCTGTGAAAGACTTCCTCCATCTTCTCCAATAATAGTATCAAATCCATCCGGCATCCTTTTTATAAAACCATATGAGTGTGCCGCTTTAGCAGCCTTAACGATTTCTTCTTCGGTAGCATCAGGCTTTCCCATAACAATATTTTCTCTGATTGTTCCTGACTTAAGCCATGTTTCCTGAAGGACCATACCGAATCCCTGTCTTAAAGAATGACGTGTCATCTGTCTTATATCCACACCTGATACATCTATACTTCCGCTATTGACATCATAGAATCTCATAAGCAGATTGATAACAGTTGTTTTTCCACATCCTGTAGGACCTACAATTGCTATTCTCTGTCCCTTCTTAACATAAAGATTAAAATCTTCTATAAGCTTCTTATCTGGAACATATGAGAAACATACATCATTAAGATCTACTGTTCCATCTACATTCTCTAACTCTACTGCGTTCTCTGCTTCCGGCATCTCCGGTTCTTCCTCTATTAATTCAAAAATTCTTGCTGCACATGCAAGGGCATTCTGAAGCTCTGTTACAACGCCAGATATTTCATTAAATGGCTTTGTATACTGGTTGGCATAACTTAAGAAACTTGATAGCTGTCCTACTGTAATTCCACCATTAATTGCTGAAAATGCTCCTACTATTGCTACACTTGCGTACACAAGGCTATTTACAAATCTGGTTGATGGATTAGTTATTGATGAAAAGAAAATTGCCTTAAGTGAATATTTCTGGAGTCTGCCATTAATTTCATCAAACTTGCTGACAGCCTCATCTTCATATCCATATGCCTTAACGACCTTCTGTCCGCCAATCATTTCATCAATAAGAGCTGTCTGTTCACCTCTTGTCTCTGACTGTAATTTAAACATACTGAATGTCTTCTTTGCTATAAAACTTGCAACAAGCAATGATACCGGAGTAATTACCACAACTGCAATCGTAATTCTTGCATCAATTGTAAGCATAAATATTAATGTTCCAAGGATTGTCATAACACCTGTGAAAAACTGTGTAAATCCCATCAGAAGTCCGTCTGCGAACTGGTCTACATCTGCTATGACACGGCTCACTATTTCTCCATAAGAATGTCCATCAATATACTTTAACGGAAGAATCTGTATCTTCTCTATAGCTTCATTTCTTATATCTCTTGTTACTTCATATGTAATTCTGTTATTACATATGTTCATAAGCCACTGTGATAATGCTGTTATTCCAACTACAACACCAATACTTACAAGTATCTTCGCTATCTTTGCAAAATCTACATTATCAGGTCCAAGTATACAGTCTATTCCACGTCCCACAAGTATAGGCACATACAGAGTAGTAGCAACAGTAACTGCTGCCATTATAAGTGACAGCACAATAAAAAATCCGTGTTTCTTAATTCTTCCTAACAGTTTTATAAATGTTGATTTATTCTTTTTCATTATGCCACACCTCCTTCAGAATCTTCTTTCTTAAACTGTGAATCATATATTTCTTTATATACATCACATTTTTCAAGAAGTTCATCATGTCTGCCCATGCCTACAACCTGACCATCATCAAGCACAATAATCAGATCTGCATACATTAATGAAGCAGCTCTTTGTGAAACAATGAATACTGTAGGGGAATTATTCATATTCCTGATGGCTTTTCTTAGTGCAGCATCTGTTGCAAAATCAAGTGCTGATGCACTGTCATCGAGAATGAGTACATCCGGTTTTCTCACTATCGCCCTTGCTATAGTAAGTCTCTGTCTCTGTCCTCCTGAAAGGTTCTTTCCTCCCTGTTCAATCTGATAGTCCAGTCTGCCTTCCTTAGAATCAACAAATTCCTTAGACTGGGAAATTTCAAGAGCTTCATCTATCTGTTCATCAGTTGCTCCTTTCTTTCCCATCCACATATTCTCTCTTATTGTACCTTTAAACAGAACTGCTTTCTGCATAACGATACCGACTTTCTCACGAAGTGTTTCAATATCATATTCCTTAACATTGACACCATCTATTAATACCTCTCCTGATGTTGCATCGTACAGTCTTGGAATAAGATTAACCAGACTTGATTTACCTGATCCGGTTCCACCAATTACGCCTATCGTCTGTCCCTTCATTGCCTTAAAGCTTATTCCGTCAATAGATGGAGCACCTGCTCCCTTATAAGTAAGTGAAACGTTCTTAAACTCAACACCTGGTATATCCGATTCATGAATACCATCTTTAGCTGTTCCACTCTTCATATCTGACTCTACTTCAAATACTGTTTCAATTCTTCCTGCACATGCAAGAGCTTTTGTTATTGTTATTATGAGATTAGCCAACTTGATAAGTTCAACAAGTATCTGTGACATATAGTTATATAAGGCTACTACCTGTCCCTGTGTCAGCGCACCTGAATTAACTCTTAATGCTCCAATCCATATTAATGCGATTACTGATACATTTACCACAACATATGTAAGTGGATTCATAAGTCCTGATATCTTTCCAACGAACTTCTGTAATCTATTTAATGACTGGTTACTCTCTTTAAAGCGTTTAACCTCATCCTGCTCCTTGTTAAATGCCCTTATTACTCTTACACCTGTAAGGTTCTCTCTTGTTATTCCTAATATCTTATCAAGGCCTGACTGCACGTTCTTATACATAGGTCTTGTTGCAAGCATAATTCCAAATACTATGAGTGTAAGAACCGGTATAGCCGCAACGAATACCAATGCCGCCTTACCATCTATTGTAAATGCCATGATCATCGCACCAAATACAATAAATGGTGAACGCAGGAACAATCTTAACACCATGTTAATTCCATTCTGTACCTGATTGATATCACTAGTCATTCTTGTTACAAGTGTTGATGTTCCCAATGTATCCATTTCTGTGAATGAAAATGTCTGTATATGTTTAAAAAGACTATGTCTCATTCCAGTAGCTGCGCCGACTGCTGCCTTGGCACTAAAATACTGTGCAGTAATTGCACACACAAGTCCAATAACAGCAAGTGCAATAAGCATAAGGCACATCTGCATAATATATGCTCTGTCTGAATTAGCAATACCTTTATCAATAATAGATGACACAACCAGTGGAACAAACAATTCAAATATTGCTTCCAGCATCTTAAACAATGGTGCCAGCACACATTCCTTCTTATAATCCTTAAGGAATCTGATAATCATTTTCATAAGAAATCTTCCTCCTGTTTAATATAATGACATTAACGCTTTCATCAGAAATCTATATGAATAGCAGCGTTTTCTGCCAAAATAATCTCTATACACTTCAAAATTATAATATGAATGTTCAAACTGCCTTGAATACAAATGTGCAATATCCACCCTCATTGTAAAATCAACATTTAAACCTGCTGCATAATCTGCTGCCGCAATTACATCCACCGCAATTATACCAATAATCGCATTCTTGGATTTAAGCAGAACATCATAATCATTAACAGCATCCAGCATATACCGGTATATATAGTACATTGCAAGCTGCTCATATTCATGTGCACATTCCCTGCATTGCCTGTGATATGTGTCTATAAGTTCTGTAAGTTTCTCATCATCTTTTAACCCGTCAAGAACATCTCTTACACGATTTACATGCACATTCCAGTCAGTATTAATAACTTCCATGCCTTTAAAATCATCATAAAAATGTCTTATGCCTGAAATAAGTTGCGTACCTTTTCTTCCGCTATACTGCTGGTGTAAACGCTCAATAAGTCCATCGCGGTAATCCGCTTTGCAAAACTTTTTTACAACATTTATTATAAGTTCATCTCTTTCGTTATCCAGATGTTTCTGTATCTGTCTTGTATACTCAAGATATAATGCCATCCTGTCATATATACTTACGCTTCTGTCCGACATAATCTCATAAGCAACGGCTCTTGCCTGGCCTAACTGCATATATGTAAATGCATCTATATCATTAGGTCTTATTGTAATATCCGGCTCATCTTTAACATCAAATGTAAGTTCATTCTGGTATGAGAGCATCAGTTCCCCAGCTGTCTTACATGATGGTGCTATTCCTATCTCCCTTATGCTTCCGTAATCATTAATAAATCTTGGAAATTCTGCGCACGTTTCACATAACTTGTCTTCGCCTAATTCTATATACAGGTCACACAGGTTATCATCATTTAAAAACGGACATCTTCCATCTTCTTTTAATGTAAAAGTACATTCTCCATCTTGCGACGGCACCATTACACTCTTTAACCTTTTTCCAAACTCACCTTTTACTGTTTTATAATATCTGTATGATTCCCTATCAACGTCTACGTCCCAGCCTGCACAACATGTATCTGTACATGCCCCCGCTATACATTTGAAATCCTTATAATAATGTGGTGTTACAACTTTCATATAGTTCTTCTCTGCGCACACAGCCAGCGCAGTTCTCCAATAATATTTTTGCAAAAAGATGTCTGCCACACAAGGCCTAACCTGGTGAAGCAGACATCTTCGTCACACATATTGATTATTATAACCATTATTCTTTCTTTTGTCCATTATATACACATAAACAGAAAGACATGCCAATACTATCATCAATCCTTCAGCTGCCATATAAGTGTAAAACAAATATGGCTGCTGCAATGCAGTTACCATAAGTGGTGATGAAACTGCATAATCATACATAAATGTATCCGCTATTCCCTTAGACATAACAACTGTACCAAGAACAGTTATATTAGGCAATGACATATTCGCAAGTACAAGTGAACTTACTATAAGAGTATTGCGGATAATAAAAAATCTCCTGCTTACTTTCGTTTTAGTAAGAAAACTAAATATCAAACCAACAATCATGCATATAAGAAATCCCATAAACATCATATACATATCTGATGCAAGATAAGCAAGTGTCTGTACTTCTGCATCATGATACTGCATAAGCAAAGCCCAGAACGCAAATACTGACCGGCCTCCTGCTATACATCCGGCAAGTATTATAAGTAATAATATAAAGTTCTTTCTATTAAGCTTTGTGTTATTCATAAAACCTCTTGTTCCTTACCAGAATAATTAATTCTGTGTATTCTTATTATCATATACAGGTGCACCGGTATATGGGTCATATCCTATAACTCCTGCTCCCTGTGCAGGCTGCTGATTCTGTACTGGCTGTCCGTATCCTGCTGGCTGTCCATATCCTGTCTGAGCCTGTCCGTATCCCACTGGCTGTCCATATCCTGCCTGTGGCTGCTGTGCATATATACTCTGCTTAGGTTTCTTGGCAAGGCTCACAATAGATGTAATACTTAATATAACATAGATAATAACATTCAGTGCCCATATTATTACAATATAATATGCATCATCTTCTGTTACTGAACTTAAGCCTTCACTTAAAGAATCAATCTTATCAAATCCTACTTTACCGAGCATAATCTGGGATGATAAATATACATAGTAAGCTGTCTTAACGGAAATTACATTAGCGAGTACTACAACTGTAACAAAAATATCCCTGACAATTGTTGCTGTAACAGATGAAGCCTTCGCACAGATGAAACTTAATACTGCACACAAAATAAATAATGCAACAGATATAAAATACAGCATTGTTCCCTGTGAAAATCCTGCATATCCCACCTCATCAAAAGGATTGTCATTAATCTTCAATGCCGCCATAACAAATAATGCAAATCCGACAGTTGTAACAATACATGTAATAAATACACATATTCTAAAAAACACATTTAATCCTTTCATAATTCCTCCCTTTTTCTTTTGAAAACATTTTTATATATTATCTCAATAAATGCCCGATTTTTCAATAAAATTTTATAATATTTTATATAATAAATTATATGAATTTACTTCTCCACTTTATCGCCTCATCCCTATATGAAATCGCTGTCTCCATAAGATCATTGTATTGTGTCTTCGCACTCTCTATCGTAGCTTCCAGTTCCTCTATGCGTCTCTGATAATATGCAATTGTCTCTGTTATATTGTTCTCTTCATCCTGATATATAAGGCATCTGTATCTGCCGGGTTCCGTAACTTGATACATCACATCCGTGTACAAATATAATCTGCCCTGAACACAATACACCTGATACATATCTATATTGTCACACTCTGTAGGAACTTCCACCTGTAAACCTGACTGCATTGGCAGAACACATTTTAATGCCATATTTTCTGTTACAGGATTGGTTACCATATAAAAAAGCACAAGCTTCCCATTGCATACTGCCAGACAAGGGCAATGCATATCCGGATTTTCATTGCATCTGGTCTGATACACTATATTAGTATCCAGAACATTTCTGACAATAATGTCCTTATTCTGATTCTGATAAGCATAGTATATTGTATCATTCCATATAACCTCAGTTAGTCCGTCAAAATAATCTGCAGCAAGGATAATTGGACGTTCTATGCCGTCTGCATAGGCTGTCCTTAAAAAAATATATCTTGAAATACTATATATTATAAGCCTTCTGTCTTTTCCTGCTGTATATACATTTGCCATCTTAACATCTCCATGCTTTTTATTTAAATATATATGGTCACGCTCGCCATTATAGAACATATAATGTAATAAAGAAATGAAAAGGAAATGACAATGGCTAAATGTAAATGCAGCAAATGTGGTTCTACACGCATTGTAAGTAATATTGTACAGAACATGCCTAATGGTTGTTTTGATGTATGTACGAATCCTATATGCGGTTCTCCTGATGAACTCAGCATTCTTGCCCCGCTTATTTACGACGAAATTGGTATTAATCTGTGCACCACATTTGCTCTGGGCACGGATATTTCAACGACATATCCAACAGCTACTAATGCATCAGTCAGCGTTATAGATATAGCCTACACCTATGGTGATGATAATGTTGTGATCACCCAGATACCAGGAAGACCTAACTGTTATTCAGTAAAACTCTCCAACCTTACTGTTACATTTGCGGTAACACTGTATGATGAATCCTGCCGTCCATTAGCAACCCTGACTCCAACTGCAGATTATCTTCCTAGCTCTACAACTGCTGCAACATATGATGAAGACACCAACCCATCTTCTGTAACACTTGAAATCTTTGCTCCTTATGGTGTTTCATACAATTCAACCAACGCTGATCCTCCTGTATACACACCAGCACTTAACAGCATTGGTTTCCTGTCAACTGATAACACTGTAACCCAGGGTCTTAACATTTACTCTATTCCTAAGCTTTTAAATCTTGATACTACCGATGATGAAGTAACTGTCGGCCTTACTCTCATCTTACAGAGCCTTTACTTCTGTGGATATCGTGTAACAAGTGCCGGAAGAATATCAACACCAAAGGGAAGTATTGTTTCTGGCGATGAATCTGACTGCATCAAGTTCGTATGTGGCAATCTTCTTGACAGAGCTATTAAACCACTTGACTTAAGTCCTCCAGCATGTGAAGGTAATTTAAAAAACGACTGCAAAGTTCCTTGCATGAATGACTGTACAGACACCCTTAACACCAACAGTACTGCATGTCAGAATACTGGTTCTTCCGTTACAATAGGAACAGGCTCATGTGCTGGTCCTTGCAGTAACATCTGTAATAAAGTTAATAACTGATAGTCTCTTCTGTGGGAATAAATGCTTTGTTGTACTCTGACAGCATATATTCCCACATTTCTTCATCTAATATGAATATTTTAATTGCTAATCCTCTTATTATGTGTGTATAATTAACGAAATATATTACATTGGACTGTTATTATATATCACAGTCCACACGGAAAGGAGTTACTAATGAATTACAAAAAGAACAGGTCACGATTCCTTCTGGTATTTGCGGCCTTAACTCTTTTGTTCTCTTCTATTCTTCTTACTTCATGCCAGGGCAAGAAGATTAAGAACACTGTATTTTCTGTAGATGATCTTGCAGGCAAGACTATTGGTGTTCAGTTAGGAACAACAGGAGATACTCTCGTAAGTGATTACGAAACTGATGGTTCTGGCACAACTGTATCAAGATACAACAAAGGTTCTGATGCTATACAGGCTTTAAAGCAGGGTAAAGCTGATGCAGTTGTTATTGATGAACAGCCTGCTCTGGCATTTGTTAAAGCCAATCCAGACCTCACTATTCTTGATGAAGAATTTGCAAATGAAGATTATGCCATCTGTGTTGCTAAGGGCAATTCCCTTACTGCAAAGCTTAATGAAGCTATTGAAGTACTTATGGCAGATGGAACTATCCAGAAAGTCATTGATGACTATGTTGGTGATAATGCTACATTTTCAGGATACAAGTCACCAGATGGTATAAGCCGTACTAACGGAACTCTTATTATGGCTACTAATGCTTACTTCAAGCCTTATGAGTATTATGAAGGCGGTACAATTATCGGTATTGATGCTGATATTGCACAGGCTATTGCTGATTATCTCGGCATGAATTTAAAGATTGAAGATATGGAATTTGATTCAATTATTACTGCCGTATCTTCTGGCAAAGCTGATTTCGGTATGGCCGGTATGACTGTTACTGATGAACGTAAGAAAAACATTGATTTCACAACTACATATACAACATCTAAACAGGTTATAATTGTACGTGATGATAATTCATCAGCAACTGGTATGAGTTTCGCAGAGAAATTCAAAACAGATTTTGTTAAAGAGGCAAGATACACTTATCTTCTTAAAGGTCTGTTAAATACTGTTATCATTGCATTCTTTGCAGCTCTTATGGGTGTTGTTATTGGTTTCCTTATTGCAGTTGTCCGTTCTAACCATGATAAAACAGGACACATGAAGATTCTTAACTTTATTTGCAACGTTTATCTTACTGTAATAAGAGGAACTCCAACAATGGTACAGTTACTTATTATATACTATGTAATATTCAGTTCTGTACATATTGACAAGCTTATTGTTGCGATACTTGCATTCGGTATCAACTCTGGTGCTTATGTTGCCGAGATATTCCGTTCAGGTATTATGTCTATTGATAATGGACAATTCGAGGCTGCACGAAGCCTTGGTCTTTCCTATAAGACAACCATGATAAGTGTTATTCTTCCACAGGCATTCAAGAATGTTCTCCCAGCACTTGCCAACGAGTTCATTGTTCTGTTAAAGGAAACATCTATCAGCGGTTATATTGGTCTTAACGACCTTACAAGAGGCGGCGATATTATACGAAGCATAACTTATGATCCAATGCTTCCACTTATCGGTGTTGCTATCATTTACCTTGTAATGGTTATGGGACTTTCACAGCTTGTCAAGAAACTCGAGAGGAGGTTAAGAAGCAATGAGCGATAATACTAATGAAATCATTCTTGAAGTTAAAGATTTGAAGAAATCTTTTGGCGACCACGTTGTATTAAAATCAATTAATACAACAGTCCACAAAGGAGAGGTTATTGCAATTATCGGACCATCTGGATGCGGTAAATCAACATTTTTACGTTCTCTTAATCTTCTTGAAACTCCAACAGAAGGTCATGTATTATTCCACGACAAGGATCTTACTGATAAGAATGTAAATGTTGATGAATTAAGAGAAAAGATTGGTATGGTATTCCAGCATTTTAATCTTTTCCCTAATATGACTATAAGAAAAAATATTACACTTGCCCCTACAAAATTAGGACTTATGAGTAAGGAAGATGCTGACAAGAAGGCTGATGAACTTCTTGCAAGAGTCGGTCTTTCTGACAAAGCAGACGCTTATCCTAACCAGTTAAGTGGTGGTCAGAAACAGAGAGTTGCAATTGCAAGAGCACTTGCAATGAATCCTGAAATAATGCTTTTTGACGAACCAACATCAGCACTTGATCCTGAAATGGTTGGCGAAGTTCTTGCAATCATGAAAGAACTTGCCGAAGCAGGAATGACAATGATTGTCGTAACACATGAAATGGGATTTGCAAAAGAAGTTGCCAACAGATGTATGTTCTTCTATGATGGTGTCATCAATGAAGAAGGTGCACCTGAAGAGTTCTTTGGAAATCCTAAGAGTGAGAGATTGAAGGATTTCTTGTCGAAGGTGCTTTAATTAGTACAGTGAGGGAGTCGCTTGGGTGTATGTTTATGTTGCATGCTCTCATGGATTCCTCGCCTAGTGAAAGTAAATAACGCCATCTGCAAAGTCTATTACTATGCATGAAATCAAACGCGCTTCGCTTGAACGAGATTTCATGCACAGACCTTCTGCAGATGGCGTTATTAACATTCACACGACTCGTCATAAATCGAGCACACAACTTAAACATACACCCAAACGACACCACCCCGCTACTAAGCAGCCAAGCCTTCCACGGCTGGTGCAAACGTATCTTATCAACAGAGGACATCACGCACTTCACCAGCCCCCACTCAGAATGCAATGCCGCAGGCGAGCATTCGTCCGGAGGCTGACTATTTGGTGAAGAAGTAGTCAGCCGTACAGTATGCTGTGGGATAGGTGTGTGGTGTCCTTAGGTGTATGCCCGAATATTCTTATGTCGTGTGAAAGTTAATGCCGCAATCTGCTAAAGGTTGTGGCATTTAGTTTCACTAGACATAGGAATCCTGAGGGCAGATGCCTAAGGACATCTCACGCCCTCCCACAGCACACTGTACGGCGTCCGTGAGTCATCACACCTCCTTCGAGTAGTCAACCTTAAGAAGACACAGTCCCTTCGCCGGCGCAGTTGCACCTGCAAGACTCCTGTTTCTTGCCTCTAAAAGCTCATACATACTCTCCGGTGTTCTCTTACCCTGTCCTACTTCAAGTAAAGTTCCACTTAAAATTCTTACCATATACTGCAGGAATCCACTTCCATGATAAGTCAGATTAAGAAAAGAACCCTTTAAAGATACATCTATTGAATATATTTCACGGACTGTAGACTTCTTCATCTTGGGATTCCCACAAAATGATGCAAAATCATGTTCTCCAACAAGTATGTCTGCTGCCTTCTTCATTGCTTCAACATCTAACCTGCCTTCAATAATATTGACATATTTTCTGTTAAATACAGGCTTCTTATCCCCAACATAGCATGTGTAACAATATGTCTTGCCCTGCGCATTATAACGGCTGTGAAATCTGTCAGATGCAACACGGACTTCCTGTACACAGATATCATCCGGAAGGTACCTGTTCATATAATCACATATCTCCTCTTCCTTCATCTTAGTCTCCATATGCGCATTGGCAACCATACCCTTTGCATGAACGCCTGCATCTGTCCTTCCTGCTCCTATGACCTCAACCTCTGTCCCCGTCATGGCGGAAAGTACTGATTCTAACTTACCCTGAATTGTCATATCCGTAGTTGGCTGATGCTCCCAGCCATAATATCTTGTTCCATCATAAGTTATTATCATCTTATAATTCTTCATACATATCTCCAATTCTTATCTTGCAAGATTCTGTTTCATTCCATCAAGAAAATCATATATTTCATCCATAAATATCTTTCCGTAGCGTTCATATTTATTCTCTCCAACACCACTTACAGACAACATTTCATCCTCATCAAAAGGAACTTTAAGGCACATATCTATAAGTGTTCTGTCTGAAAATATTACATATGGTGGAACTCCAACTGAAACAGCTATCTGTTTCCTTAACTCGCGGAGTCTGTTAAATAACATGACGCCTCTCTCGTTAAGTGCATCTTCTGGTTTCTTTGACTTAGGCGTTGCATAAGCTGATCTGGCGGCAGCCGCAGAACGCTTCATTCTGTCTGCAACCATGGCTGCGCTTCTTGATACTGGTGCGCTAAAACGATTACCTGTATACATATAAGCCTCATCTGCTTCCTGCTCTTCCTCATCCACAACACAATTAGAACAGTTATGGCAGTTATATTTCCCACCAGATGGATTTTCTGGTCTTTCTCCAAAATACTTAAGAATATATTCCCTTAAGCACTCTGTTGTCTTACAATAATCAACCATTGCATTAAGTCTTCTTTTATCAAGAGCCATCAGCCGTGCCTGCTCCTGTTCATCAATCTCCGGGTTAGGCTCCCTGTGCTCTATGAAGAACTTGTTAATCATAATATCCTGCGGAGAATATAGCAGTACACATTCTGAATCCTCACCATCTCTTCCGGCTCTTCCCGCTTCCTGATAATAATTCTCTATGCACTGTGGCATATTATAATGAATCACGAATCTTACATTAGATTTATCTATTCCCATTCCAAATGCATTGGTTGCCACAACAACCGGCTTAATATCATATATGAATGAATCCTGATTTTCTTTTCTTTCCTCGGCTGAAAGTCCCGCATGATACTTAGTTACAGAAAGTCCATTGGCATTAAGCATATCATACACCTTCTCAACATTCTTCCTTGTAGCACAGTATATAATTCCACTGTCCTGCCTGTGGCTTACAAGATAATCAAGTATATAAGAGTCCTTATCCTTAATATGCTTTACCTTAAATGTAAGATTGGTCCTGTCAAATCCTGTTGTGAGAACTACCGGACTTTCAAGAGCAAGTATCTGCAGTATATCATCACGTACCTTACTCGTTGCTGTTGCTGTAAATGCACTTATTATTGGACGTCTTGCCAGCTTTTTCACAAAAGATAATATATTAAGATAACTTGGTCTGAAATCCTGTCCCCACTGCGAAATACAATGCGCCTCATCTACAGTAATCATAGAAATCTCAGTATGTGTGGCAAAGTCAAGAAACGCCCATGTTTCCAGGCGTTCCGGTGCAACATATATAATCTTATATCGTCCCTGCTTTGCGTATGCAAGTGCCTTGGTTATCTGATTATCAGTCAGGGAACTATTAATATATGCAGCGTGTACTCCTGCCTGATTAAGCGCACCAACCTGATCCTTCATAAGAGATATAAGAGGCGACACAACAAGAGTAATGCCGGACATTAATAATGCCGGCACCTGATAACATAATGATTTTCCTGCTCCCGTTGGCATAATTCCCAATACATCACGTCCAGCCAGAATAGCATCCACTAATCTTTCCTGACCCGGACGGAAAGAATCATATCCGAAATAATGCTTTAACACTCCATATTTATCCATAATCACTCACTCTTTAACTGTTTCTTGCTCTCATACATTCTCTTATCTGCTCTGTTTCTTGTATCTTCAAAATCCTTGTCAGTCTCATGGTCATATTCAGCATATCCACATGCTATCTGAACTTTGAGACCTTTTATAGCAAGCTCCTTTTCTACTCTCTTCTCAATATCACGTAACTGCTTAACATGCTTTCCTATTTCAAAAGACTTTTCATTCTTGTTAATAACTGTACAGAACTCGTCTCCACCAATTCTGTAACATTTGCCGTGTTTTCCAAATATATCTTTAATTGTATGTGCTGACGCCTCAATGTAGGCATCTCCTGCAGCATGTCCAAGATTATCATTACACAGTTTAAGATTATTAAGATCAAATGTAGCTATAGCATATCCTTTATAATCTGATGTTTCCTTTTCCCATTCTTCAAATGCGGTTCTGTTATACAGACCTGTCATGGCATCCGTTATAGCCATCTCCTTATAAAAATCAACTTTCTGGCCTTCCTTTATCTTCTCAAATGCTTCCGACACACTCTCAAATGCAAGGACAAGAATAAACACAAGTATTCCTATCTTACCAAGTACATCTGTCTGCTGCAGCCCCTTATAATAGGTAATAAGATCTACAATCATTGACACTCCAAGAGCAATAACTGCAATAATATTAGACTTGACCTTACGATCAAATCCTTTATCCTTAATACGCATTGCTACAACGCCACAGAAATATATTAATGACATTATAAGCATCAGATGAATAATTCTTGCTGTATATTTAAACTCTTTTATTCCTGTCATATGGCAGACAACCAGAATTATATCCGTAACCGCAAATATTGCGCAGAATATATTACTTACAGACGCCTCCCTTACATGAAAGAAATTACGTTCTGCCTCAACAAAAGGTATTGGTATCATCATTAATAAAATATATCCTATAAGTGATGCAACCTTTCTGTCTTCCAGAAGAATTGTTGCAAGATCTGTTTCATTAAGTGCCCATGCGCCTATTATCATTGCAAATATTCCAAAATAAAGCAGTGAATGTGTCTGTGTAATTCTCTTTCTGCATATAATCCATAAAAGTACCATACCTGCTCCTATAAGAATTATAAATGCGCTAAGAACTGCTGATGGTAATGAATTGCTGATAAGATTTCTTACAATGGTTGTCTCATCTCCATACCGGAAATCAGTTTCTCTTATTTCAAATCCATCATATACATTAGTAAGCTTCACAACGACGTCTGTTGTGTATGATGGAATATTAACTATGGAATAATTAGTTCCTGTTGTTGTTCCATATACAGACTTATGTGCCCTTACATAATATATAAGCTTTCCACCAGCATACACTTCAACCTCCTGATGTCTGCTTACGAATGCCAGTGCCATATTATCATATGCGCTTGCTGCCAGCTTTATATAATATTCAACCACGTTATCTCCAACATAATTGATTGCCTCTGGTTCTATTCTTTCTATTGTTCTCTTATCTGATGGTGTCATCTTATCAACTGAACTTAACATCAGTCCAGAAACCATGAAACAGACAAAAAACAACAAAAAGACAATATACACAATTCTATTAATTAATTTCATTCTATTTCTGTTCATAAAAAAAGCCTTCCGACCATATTATAATCTTTCCCGAAAATACCTTAAGACTATAATACAGTAGAATGGCTTTATTTTCAAATTATTTTGTCTTGTTCTGTATTTTGTACATTATTGGCAGTATTCTGCGACAACCTGATTGATAACCTTACCATCAGCCTTGCCCTTAAGTTCTCCCATAACAGTCTTCATGATCTGACCCTTATTCTTAGTAGCAAGTACATCCTCATATTTTTCTGTAAGAATTGCCCTTACCTCATCTGCCGATAACATCTTAGGCGCAAATTCCTCCATTACTGCCAGTCTTGCCTTGAACTCTTCAAGTAACTCTGTCCTGTCAGCCGGGCAGGTATCTATCTGTTCCTTAACACTCTTTATCTCTTTCATAATAGCCTGATCTACAAGTGTTTCCGGTATATCATCCCTGCATCCTTCATCAATTCCAACTTTCTTAACAGCTGATACAAGGACTGAAATTGAATCTTTTCTTGCCTTGTCTCTTGCTTTCATTGCTGCAATCATTTCACTCTGTAATGTACTTAAATTCATAATACGCCTCATTTCTGCGCACATTCTGCGCATAATTATATATTTCTTGCAAGCTCTGCCGGACTCTCAGAATGTCTGAGTGCGACTTCCCTTGTAATCATCCTTGACTTAACGAGCTGGGCAAGCGAATGGTTCAATGTATGCATTCCCATCTGAAGATTAGACTGAAGTACTGACTGAATCTGATTAGTCTTCTTTTCCTTTATAAGGTTAGATACAGCCGGATTATTAATCATAACCTCTGTTGCTGCAGTTCTTCCCTCTCCACCTATAAGTGGCACAAGCGTCTGTGTAATTACACCTGTCAGAATAGATGCAAGCTGAACTATAAGCGATGGCTGTGCTTCTATAGGGCAGGCTGCAATAATACGCTCCACTGTCTGTGCTGCACTCTTAGTATGAAGTGTTGATAATACGAGGTGTCCTGTTTCTGCTGCTGTAATAGCCGCATTGATAGTTTCATAATCACGCATCTCACCAACAAGGATAACATCTGGATCTTCTCGGAGTGATGAACGAAGTGCTGTTGCAAAATCAGGTACATCCATTCCAACCTGTCTCTGATGGATCATAGACTTCTTAAAATCATATACATACTCGATTGGGTCCTCAATTGTTATAACATGTCTTGACATATTATTATTAATATAATCAATCATTGCAGCAAGTGTTGTTGATTTACCACTACCTGTAGGTCCGGTTACAAGCACAAGTCCAGTTCTCTTTCCAGCAAGCTCTCCAAGAAGCTTTCCTGGTAATCCGAGATCCTCAAATGATGGTATATGTGGATCAAGAAGACGGATACTGGCTGCAAGCTCTCTCTTTTCATGATAAATATTAATTCTCAGTCGTCCACCTGAACCATCTGATGCAGCCACATCAATATCTCTTCCTGATCTTACCTTCTGGATTTCATCCTCATTAAGAACAGCCATAAGCATTCTCTCTGTCTCTTCTGCTGTAGGAATAAGATCCAACATCTTTAATTCCCCATATCTTCTTACACATACCGCAGAGCCTGATGTTATATGTAAATCCGAACAATTCTCTTTCTTTGCAAATCTTACTAAATCAATTAATTCCATGTTCCCCTCCATATTAATTCTTATGTTACAACATTTTGATACTACCACACCATATGAATGTATTCAATCAGACTTTTATCCCATTTTTCTTACATATATCATTAAGGCAGCATCTGTCACAATGTGGCGTAGTTCTTGCAGTACACACTTCTCTTCCGTGGTCTACAAATCTGTGGCATAATCCGCTTCCTTCTTCTGGAGGAACTATCTTCCACAACGCCATTTCAACCTTCTTAGGTTCTTTCTCGTCCTTTACAAGTCCGATCCTGTTGCAAAGCCTTATACAGTGTGTATCTGTAACAATTGCTGGCTTTCCGAACACATCCCCCATAATAAGGTTGGCACTCTTTCTTCCAACTCCCGGAAGCTTCAACAATTCTTCCATGCTGTCCGGCACTTTGTCATTATACTGTTCATGAAGCATACGCATACATGCGCATATATCCCTTGCCTTGCTTTTTCCAAGCCCGCATGGTCTTACAATCTCCTCAATCTCCTCTGGAGATGCTGCAGCAAGCGAAGCTATATCTGGATATCCCTCATACAGTCCCTTAACCACAACATTTACCCTTGCATCAGTACACTGTGCCGCAAGCCTTACGCTTACAAGCAGCTTCCACGCATCATCGTAATCAAGACTGCACTCCGAATCCGGATATTCTTCCTTTAATCTTCTGATAACCTCTAAAGCAAGTTCTTTCTTAGTCATAGCCTACGCATCTTTCTTCTTATAATTAGCAATTCCGAATATTGCAAGAAGCAATACACATGCAAATATCATCCAGCCAACAAGATAACCTGTTCCCATTGGTTTAAATGTATCATAATATCCCTTAAGATATACAACTACAATAATAGCCGGTAATATGTAACTCATATAGAATCTTAACCAGACCGGAATCTTAGGACCTTTTCCTTCGTTAGCTTCTTTTCTGAATCCATCCCAGCCCCAGCCATTCTTCTTCGTACAGAATAATACGAATATCATGCTTCCAAGTGGAAGAAGATTATATGATACAAGGAAATCCTCAAGATCCATAATTGAGGTTCCTGCGCCTAAAGGCTGGAATCTTGCAAGCTTGTTAAAGCCTAATACCGCAGGGAGTGAAAGCAGAATCATGAATATGATATTGCCTGCAACAACCTTTTTTCTTGAAAATCCCTTAAGGTCAATATAGAAAGCTATAATGTTCTCAAATACAGCAATTACAGTTGATAATGCTGCAAATGACATGAATATAAAGAATGCTGTTCCCCATACTCTTCCACCTGCCATATGATTAAATATGTTAGGCAGTGTAATAAATAAAAGTGATGGACCTGCTCCCGGAGCAACTCCATAAGCGAAGCATGCAGGAATAATAATGAAACCTGCCATAAGAGCAACAAATGTATCAAGAAGAATTATATTAACTGCCTCTCCACCTATTGTTCTGTCCTTCTTTAAGTAACTTCCGAATATCTCCATCGCACCGATACCTACACTAAGTGTAAAGAATGCATGTGTCATGGCATCAAATATAACAGGTCCAAGACCTCTTGCTTTAATAGTGTCAAGATTAGGCACCATGTAGAATTTAACACCCTCTGACGCATTAGGAAGTACAAGTGAATGAACTGCAAGTACTATGATAAGGATAAGAAGGAGTGACATCATAACCTTAGTAATCTTCTCAACACCCTTCTGTAGTCCGAGTGCGCATACACCGAATGATAATAATACTGCAACAATCATCCAGACTGTCATTGTACCTGGCTGTGAAAGCATATCTGTAAATGCACCTGAAACACCCTCAGGGTCTAAGCCAGACATTGCACCTCTCGCTTCACGCCATGCATAATAAAGCATCCAGCCGGCAACCATTGTATAGAAAGCCATAAGAATATAACTTCCGACTACTGATACCCATTTGAAATAATGCCATTTGCTTCCCTTAGTCTCTAATTCTTCAAATGCTCTTGCAGCACCTTTTCCGCTTCCTCGTCCTATTGTAAACTCAGCACACATAATAGGAAAGCCAAGAATTGCAAGGAATACAAGATAGATAAGCACGAATGCCGCACCACCATTCTCGCCGCATATGTACGGGAATTTCCATACATTTCCAAGTCCTACCGCACAGCCGGCTGACACTAAGATAAAGCCGAGACGCGATCCGAATTTTTCTCTCTCTTTCAAAATAAAACCTCCGATATTTATATTTACATTATCTTAAATTGTATCATAAAGAAAACATTCTATCCACGGCTTTTTCTTACTTCCTCAGTAATTATATCGCCTCCCTGGCTTTTCCACTCATCCACAAATGTATCAAAATAATCAATATCTTCTTCACCACTTATTATCTTAAGATATGCTTCTTTTTCTTTTGTCTTGAGCCTCCACCACCGGCTCTTCATCGTATCTGTTGTTTTAAAATATAATGATTCCACAACCTTTATGTTGTCCTGTGATATCAGGCTGCATGCCCTTATTCTGGACATATATGCTGCCCATTGCGTACTTGTTGCGCCTTTCCTTCCCAATGTACTTCCACCTGAGTTTCTTGCAACAAGATATGTCTGTCCGGTATTCTCGATATATGAACTGCACGCTGTATAATATGAGCGTTCCAGAAGTTCAAGGTCTTCTGGATCTTTATCCCCCGACAATGCCATGTCAATATTCTTGTAGCATATAGATAATGCATTATTATAATCAACATTTATTGATAATGGTCTTGCTGTTGGTTCAACATTCAGCTGATAATAATCAGCAAATTCTTCACAATCACTGCAATCAAATCTTACCTTGTCAAACATAACGCTTATCATCTTGGCTGCAATCTCAGGATGTTCATATCCTTTTCTTACTACTACATATTTGTAACATGGATTCTGGCTGTGATAACTTGTACTTCCATCTTCTGACGTTGCTATTAAATATGGCTGCCAGTCAGCATCTGGATCGTTTCCCACCGCATTAACCAGAGGATTATTAGGCGCCCACCATGGACCAAAAAATGAACCACACTGTCCACCCTCAATCAGTTCACATATATTAGTTGAAGTTCTTAACAGAAAATCGTTATCTATTATCCCCTGGCTATACAATTCACTGATATACGCCAGAGCTGCCTTAGCTTCTTCTGTTACTGAGCCATATACAACATTACCTTCATTATCCAGTATCCATTGCTTCGGGTACGAATTGAAACACGCAAATATTATATCAAGCAGAAATTCACTGCTATATCCACACTCTCCGGTAACATCCGTATCTACCACCAGTCCGACTGTATTAGGTTTTCCATTCTCATCAACCCCATTATTTCCCGGATCATTAGCTAGAAATGCAGAAACTATATCAACCACATCATCTATTGTCTCAGGTTCTGAAAGTCCCAGTGTATCCATCCAGTCCTTACGCAGCCATACCAGATTAGGTCCATCAGTTATATTCGTCTCTGGCAGTGCCATTATCTTTCCATCATATGTAACCATATCCTTAAGAGAATCCCCAAAGCTGTCATACATATCTTTTATCTTGTCACTTAAACAGTTATCATAACTCTCCGTAAGGTCCTCTATAAGATCTGCTTCTACAAGCTGCTGCACCTCATCCTGACTTGATACAACCATTATATCTGGAAGATTCTCCATGGAGATTGCCATGGAAACATTAGTATCATACTGGCTGTCTGCTGCCTCAAATGCATCCACATTCTGTACATTTATAACGGACTTTATGTACCTTGTATATGCATTATCTGTGTATGTATCACCTTCCGGCATATTAGAATTATTAATACTTGTCATTTTACCAAGTGTATAATTAATAGTCTCCGGGTAAGCTCCGTACGGCGTAGTCCTTGCGAGTTCCATCTGCGCTTCATAATCAGATGGTTCCCCGGACGCAAAACCAGCCGGGCTTTTACACCCGGCTAAAGTAATCATTATTCCTGCAGCTGCTAATGCTGCGGTTCTTTTTAATGTTGTTTTAATCCCTCTCATACATTTAACCCTTTACTGCTCCTGACATGCTTTCATTATAACATCTTTGCATAATCATAAACAAGGCTGCAATTGGAATTGATATAAGTACTGCACCTGCAGCAAATCTTGTATACCATACATCAACATATTCCTTTTCAAGCATCTGCCATAATCCGATTGCCACTGTATAATACTTTGCATTCGCACGGCATATTACTCTTGCAAATATGAAATCCACCCATGGTGCTATAAACGATGTAAGTGTTGTATATACAATTATAGGCTTACTTAATGGTATTGTTATTTTTGTAAATACCTGCCACTTCGTTGCTCCATCTATCATGGCTGCTTCATCTATTGTTTTAGGAATCGTATCAAAGAATCCTTTGGCAATATAAAACTGTATTCCCGCAGATGCCGAATATACAAGCACAAGTGCCACTCTTATCATTGAGCCTTCTGAAAGTCCTACAGCTTTTAATATATAATACACCGCTACCATTGCCATGAATGCTGGAAACAATCCAAGAATCATCGCTATATTCATCATGGCTTTTCTCATTCTGAACTTAAGTCTTGACATACAGTAAGCGACAGACAAGACAAAAAATGTTGATATTATACATGAGAAAATAGCTACAATAAGTGTATTCCAGAACATCCTTGGAAAGTTAAGAATTCCAGTATCTGTAAAAAGCTTTATGTAATTATCAAGCGAATACTGTTTAGGGAAAAATGAACTTGTATACGCTCCTTTCTGGGCTCTGAAGCTTGTAAGGATTATCCAGAAAAGCGGACTTACCCATGCTATCGCTAATACTGTAAGCACTGTATGTGCCAGTATATTCTTAATAGTTTTCTTCTTTTTCACTGGAATCCCTCCTCATCTTTATATGACTTTGTCCTTCTATACACAAGAAGTGAACCTATTGCAAGGAATATAAATGTCATAATACCAATAACTGCTCCAAGATTATAATACTGATAATCTACTGTCATCTTGTACAGCCATGTTACCAGTAAATCTGTTTTACCAGCTGTTTCTCCTGTCATAACAGGATCACCTTTAGTAAGCAGGTAAACTATGTTGAAATTGTTTATATTAGCTGTAAATGTAGTTATAAGATATGGAGTTGTTACAAAAAACATATATGGCATTGTTATTTTCATAAACTTGACAAATCCATTAGCCCCATCCACGTCTGCCGCCTCATACAATTCCATAGGAATATTCTGCAATATTCCGGTTACCTGAAGAATAGTATAAGGAATACCAATCCAGAGATTTACAACTATTACAGTAATTCTTGCCCATGTCGCATTAGTAAAGAATGGTAAAGATCTGCTTATCCATCCTGCATTTTTAAGAACGACATTAACTATTCCATCATGTGCCAGCATACTTCTGATTATAAGAAGTGAAACAAACTGTGGAATTGCTATTGAAAGCACAAATATAAATCTCCAGAAAGATTTAAATTTTGTTCCTTTCCTGTTAATGAGAAGGGCTACGAGTATGCCGAATATATAATTCAAAAATGTTGCAAATATTGCCCATACTATAGTCCATCCAAATACTGACCAGAATGATTTTCCTATCATACTTCCAGAATCAAATATCTGTTTAAAATTCTCAAGTCCAACCCAGTTAAATAATACCAGGTGGCTGTCAACCTTACTATAATTAGTAAATGCCATGCTTATCATGAATACAAGAGGAAGTATTGTAAATATAAGCACTCCTGATACTGGAAGTGTCAATAACAGTTTGTGAAGATTCTCATTAAATAGCGACTTTACATCTTCCACAAATGTATTGATATGTTTTCCTTTTTCCTTTAACACTTCAATCTTATATGAACTTTTTACTGCACTTGCTGCCACAATTATATAGGCAGCTATAAGGAATATTGTCGCTATTCCATATAAAAGTATAAGCAGTGAATTATCGCCAGCTACATACTCATATACTCCAAGCTTCTCATTCCATATTTCCTGCTGGGGTCTGCCCCCCAGACTTGGAAGCATCGCAAGGCAGCTAAATCCCTTCATAACCATAAAGCATATAAAGGCAACTTCTAAAGCCACATATATAATACCTTTTATTATCTGCTTTCCTACCAGATTACCAAGTCCGGGAATCAGAATACTCAGCTTAGTAAATATATTTCCTTTTCTAAATGATTCTGTGAATTTAACTGCCATCACGTCACCCCTTTACAGTTTCTCATCAATTACTTTGCAATTGATGTATTAATCTGCTTATAGAAATCCTGTGTCTTAGCTGCTGCGTTATCCTGTGTTACCTCACCATTAACAATTGCTTTTGCAAAATTCTGTGCTGGTGTCCAGTAATCATTCATTCCTGTTACAGTTGGCTGTATTACTGATGTCTTGTTAAATGTATCATTCTGCGCTGTTACAAGTGCATCATTCTTAACTGCATCTGTATCAAGAAGCTCTGTATTACAAGGAATAACACCTCTTAAATCGTAATGTTTCTGCTGTGCTTCCTTGCCTCCAAGGTATTTTGCAAGGGCAACTGCAACCTGCTGGTACTTGCAGTTTGGATTAACTGCTATAGCCTTAGATCCTGCAAATGCTAATAACTGCTTATCTTTTCCGCCAATCTTAACTGTTGGAAGTGAAACTGCACCAAAATTATCTCCAAGGATTTCTTTAACACTCTTGTAATCCCATGAACCTGAAAAATAAGCACCTACTGAGCCATCTCTTAAACCAGCGATACCAACACCCTGAAGGTCATTGACAAAGTTAGGGTTATTAACAAGTGAAACCATAGCCTGTGTTGCCTGTGTTCCTTTATCTCCTGAGATATCAACACCTGCTGAATTATCTTTTCCATCTTTTCCGAAATATGTACAGCCATTAGCAAGGAAGAATGATGACATGTACCAGCCCTCTGTAATATTGAAAGCTACCTTATCCTTCTCAAGCATTTTATCAAGGCTCTTTACATCACTGTCTGTAAACTTGCTCTTATCATAGTACATAAACCATGTGTTAGTTGTGAATGGAACTCCATATATTGCACCATCAACTGTAACAGAATCTACTATTGCATCTGAGTTAGTCTTCTTAACATAATCTGCTGTTTCTCCTCCAAGCTTTGCAATTGCATTGGCATCTATAAGTGCCTGTAACTGATCGTTAGCGAAGAAATATACATCTCCTGAATTCTCCGGATCCTGTGGTACTGTCTTTCCCGCATCCTGTTCCGAGCATACACCATATTCAAATGTAAGATCCCATTCAGGATGTTCTGAATTAAACTGCTCACACATTGTCTGAAGCCATTTGCCATTCTCATCTGCCTGGTCCTCAGCACTTCCCCATACTTTAATTGTTGCTGTAATCTTCTCATCATCTGATGATGAATCATTCTTTGCTGCTCCACATCCCACAAAAAGCGAGCCACACATTGTTGCTGCCATCATAGCAGCGGCAAACCTTTTAAATCTCATAAAAAACCCTCCTTAATGATTATCCGTGACAGCTTATAATTACTGTCCTCTCTTGATAATCTAATTATATTAAGGAGGGTTTAATATTAATATATAAGATATTTTAGAAACATATCAGTTTTTTATGTTGTATGGTTTTGCCGGGAATTTTATTGTTATTGTTGTTCCGTCATCTGGCGTGCTCTGCACTTCCAGATGGTAATTGTCGCCGTAATAAAGTCTTATTCTGTCGTTTACATTTCTTGCCCCATAACCTTTTGACTGGGCTGTTAAGAAGTTTTCTACTGTTTCTCTATCCATGCCTGCACCATTGTCAGACACTTTCACACATACCAGTTTATTGCCGTCTTCATCCGTCTGCAGCTCTGCCTCTACTGTTATTATGCCTTTTCTGTCTGTCAGAAGGTCTATGCCGTGGTCTATTGCATTTTCTACTAACGGCTGTAGTATGAGATTTAATGATTCGCAAGGCAGTACGTCTTCTGATACATTTATTACTACATCAAATGAGTTATCATGCATTATCTGCTGTATCTTAAGATATGACTGCATGTTGCTTAATTCCTGTTCAAAGCTTAGTGTATTCTTTCCCTTATTAAGCGAGGTCCGGTAATAATTGGACAATGCAAGTGTTATCTCACTTATATCTTCCTGTTCATACTCTATTGCTTTCCAGTTAATAAGAGACAATGAATTATATAGGAAATGCGGATTAATCTGTGCTCTTAACGCACGCATTTCTGATTCTTTCTGGCTGATACGTCCCTCGTAAACCTGTGTGATAAGATTCTTGGTCTGCCGTGTCATACTGTTAAAGCTATGGATCAGGTCTCCTATTTCATCCTTATCATCAGTATTAATAACTGCATCAAAATCTCCATTTTCAACCTTTGCCATGCTGTCTTTAAGCTTCTTAATCCTACTTGTAATGAATCCTGACGTTGAAACTGTTGCAGCTACTGCTCCTGCAAGAGCGACAATTGCTGCAACTATTATCATGGTAATTATTGAATTGGCCGATCTTAACACAAGGTTTCTTGGTTCATATACATATACAGTCCAGCCCGTTACCGGACTTTCCTTCTTCACTATTGAATATCCTTCTACATTCTTGCATGTATCATTATTCCAGTCTGCCTCTCCAATAAATGAAAGCAGCCTGTCATCATCCAGCCTGTACCTGGCATTGTTATTTTCAAATGTATCCGCACTGCATATAACATTGCCATCTGCATCAAGTATTATTACTCCTGTATCCTGCTCAAGACCTCCGGTAAATGAATTCATAACACTGTCATAATCAACATCTATATATATAATTCCAAGTATTCCTAACTGGTCTAGTGTAGACATTTTACGAGCTGATATAATTGTCTTATCCAATTCATCTACATACCACTGAATCTTTGTGCTCTTTGAGGCTGACTCATAAAAAGGTTTATCCTTAATCTCATCAATTGGCGCAATAGTGGTATCATGCTTAATGCCCTTATCCACATATATTGTCACTCTGTTAATATCATCATGAAAGTACTTGAGTGATGAAAGCATAGGGTCAAATGTAGTAACAATCTGGTTATACATCTCATATGTGCTTTTGTAATCATAAGAAAGTACTCCTGACAATGTATCATTAAACGTTATATAGTTAGACAAATTGTCATACACCTCTATAAGACCATCTGACGTTGTCACAGACTGTTCCAATGCTCCCTTAATGCTCTTTAAATCTCTGTCCATAAGGATATTTCTCATCTGACAGTATGCAAATACAAAAAGTACAATCAAAGGAATCAATCCGGTCAATACATATATAATAGCCAGTTTGTTCTGAAGTCTTATATCATTGATTTTCTGCTTAATCTTCTTCAACTTAATTCTCCCTGATTCCTGAATTTCTGAGGACTTACGCCAAAGTACTCCCTGAAGCTCTGTACGAAATATGAAACATTTGAATAACCAACCTGTTCGCTTATATTCACAATCTTCATATTCGTATCAGTAAGCAGCTCCTTAGCCTTCTCCATTCTGTACTGTTTAATATATTTGCTGAGATTCTGTCCTGTTTCTTTCTTAAACAACGAACTCAGATAACTTGGTGCAAGATAAACCATGTCTGCAAGCTGCTGTGCGCCGATCTCTTCTCCATAATGATTATGTATATAATTCTTTACTGTCTCTATCTCCCGATGTGCTGCCGCTGGTTCTTTCCCAAAGCTTTTTTCTAACAGATCAATGTTGTTATTGACAATTTCCATTATGCAGGAGAAATCCTCTGACTTATACAGCCTGTCAATCTCCCTGCCAAATTCCGCTTCATCAGCACCTGGAATATTATCATAGAAATCCTTCAGCAGATTGGAGAATACAAACTTAATGTATATATGTGAGAAGTTCGACTGTCCTCTGTATTTCTTGCACAGCGCATCAAAATGTATCCGCAGGAATGTGATATCTTTCATCTTGATATCCTGCTTCATCTGCTTCATAAGTGCATCATCATCAATCTGCACAAGCACAGGCGTATCTTCACTTATATTATCAGAAAAAATATATCTTCCAGTTTCATAGAACTTGTTATTCATCAGCGTATCAACTGCATCCATAACCTGTGGAAGCTCATGGTAATCATTGAATAAATCGGACACAGCAATGTACATAAACTGACCTGTCTTTTTATATATATAGTCATGAATCTTTGTAAACATTTCTTCTATGCTCTTCTCAGTATTGCCACCCGCTGCCAGTGATTTATCTGAAAATATGATAACTGACTGCGAAGGGTTAAGGTTAAGATACTGATAATCCAGCCCACCAGTTATATCTTTAAATATGTCCTCTCCTGCGTCATACTTTCCAAAGAAATCCGTGTTGAATTCTATAAGCGCGAGTCTGTTGTACTCTGCCAGAAAATCCCCATTATCAAGTATTCCCGACGCATCTCCTGAGTTAATCAGCGTATACATATAATACTGCTTTATGAAATTCGCCTGTCTGTTATAGTCCTCATCCTTCTTATGTTCCTCATCAAGCTCATTAATAACTCCTGTAATTGTCGAGCTGAACTCTGCCGGGTCAACAGGCTTTAATATGTAATCTTTAACTCCTAACTTAACTGCCAGCTTGGCATACTCGAACTCATTGTAACCTGAGAATATCACTGTCTTTAAGCTGATGTTATTCTGAATCACATTTTTAATAAGCTCTATTCCGTCCATAAATGGCATCTTAACATCTGTAAGCAGTATATCTATATGCCCAAGTCCTGCATTCTTGTCAGAAGTCAGATATTCCAGTGCCTGCTTTCCGTTGCACGCTTCAATAACACCAAGCTCTATTCCCATTCTCTTAAGAAGCATTCTTATTCCGCTTCTTTCTATCTTTTCGTCATCTACTATAAGTATGTTATACATAAATCTACCCCGAAACCTTCATCATTCACGAACTTACGCTCATGTATTGATTATAGCTTCCGGGGCAGTTATTATCAACTTATTTAATTATATTAAAGATGCCATATATCCTCATTATACTGGCGGATTGTTCTGTCTGATGAGAAGAAACCCGCATTGGCAATATTGATAAGCATTTTTTCAGCCCATGCATATCTGTCCTCATAATCTGACAAAGCCTTCTCTTTAGTATCTATATAGCTTCGCAGATCAAGCAGTGCCATGAACCAGTCTTTTCCTACTATTTCGTTATACAGCCTGTTAAGACTGTGTGAATCACCAGCCTGCATCATAATATCTGATATTATAAAGTCCACACATTTCTTAATAAGTGAGTCTGTATCATAAAGCTTTCTGGCGTTATAGTCACATTTTTCATAATGTGCAATAACTTCATCGCTTGATGCACCAAATGTATAGATATTATCACTTCCGACAAGCTCTGCAATCTCAACATTAGCGCCGTCCATTGTTCCAAGTGTGACTGCTCCATTAAGCATAAATTTCATGTTACCCGTTCCTGACGCCTCCTTAGATGCAAGTGATATCTGCTCTGATATGTCACATGCCGGAATAAGCTTTTCTGCAAGCGTTACATTATAATTCTCTATAAGTACCACCTTGAGATATGGGCTTACATCTTTGTCAGCTTCAATAACCTTACTCAATGTAAGTATCAGATGAATTATATCCTTCGCAATTGTATATGCCGGTGCAGCTTTTGCTCCAAATATCACTGTTACCGGGGTCTTTGGAATATTTCCAGCCTTTATGTCAAAATATTTATATATTATATACAGAGCATTCATCTGCTGTCTCTTATACTCATGCAGACGCTTTATCTGTATATCATATATTGACTGCGGGTTAATCTCTATTCCCTGTGTCTGCTTAAGATAAGCTGCAAGATTTTCCTTGTTCTCTGTCTTAATCTTTAAAAGGTTATCGTAAGTATTTTTATCACCAGTGAACTTTAAAAGGTCTTTTAACTTATCTGCATCATGTCTGTACTCACTTCCAATAAGTGTCTCTATATATTTTGCGAGTTCGTTATTGCAGTGGATAAGCCATCTCCTGAATGTAATACCATTAGTTTTATTGTTGAATTTCTCCGGATATATCCTGTAGAAATCATTAAGCTCAGTGTTCTTTAATATCTCTGTGTGCAGCTTTGCAACCCCGTTGACACTCATTCCATAATGGATATCAATATGCGCCATATGAACAAGATTATTGTCGTCGATTATATACACTGAAGGGTCTGTGTACTTCTCACGGATTCTCTTATCAAGCTCTCTTATAATCGGCATAAGCTGTGGAACAACTCTGTCCAGATAGTCTACAGGCCACTTTTCAAGGGCTTCAGCAAGAATTGTATGGTTAGTGTATGCACAGCATTTTGATACTATATCTATTGCTTCATCCATTGTTATCGGACTTCCGTCAATATCTCCATTTTCTGTAAGAAGTCTTATAAGCTCAGGAATTACCATTGTCGGATGAGTATCGTTAATCTGGATAACCGCAAGTTCTGGCAGATTTTTAAATGTCTTTCCTGTATTAATACATTTTTCCTTACATTCATCTAATATAAGCCTTGCGCCATTGCTTACCATGAAATACTGCTGATAGATTCGTAAAAGTCTTCCCTGTTCATCACTATCATCCGGATAAAGGAAGAGAGTAAGGTTCTTTGCAATATCTGACTTGTCAAAGTCTATGCCATCACCTTTTACAATACTCTCATCAACTGTCTCCACATCAAACAGATGAAGTTTATTCGTTCTTTTCTCACCATACACATTGATATCATACATTCTTGAAGCAACACTCATTCCACCAAAATTGATTGTGTATGTCACATCTGTCGGAACAAGCCAGCTATCCTTACCAATCCACGGATTAGGCACTTCCTTCTGCTTTCCATTCTCAAACACCTGCTTAAAAAGTCCAAGATGGTAGTTAAGTCCGACTCCATCACCATTAAGGTCAAGATTGGCAATCGAATCAAGAAAACATGCTGCAAGTCTTCCAAGTCCGCCATTGCCAAGTGACGGCTCTACTTCCAGTTCTTCAATATCTGAAAGATTCCTGCCCGCCCTGGCAAGTTCTTCCTTAACCTCATCATAGATCCCTACGTTAATAAGATTATTGGATAAGAGTTTTCCTATAAGGAACTCAGCAGAAATATAGTAAACCTTTCTGCCATTGTCTTTCACGATTCTATCACGTCCTTTTTGTGCCACCAGCTTCATAAGTGCATGAAAGCACTCCTCATTGCTGCATGAGTGCAAGTCTTTTCCATAATCTTCCAAACATATAGTGTTAAGCATATTGTTGCCCTCCATTCTTGTATTTATATTTTATTATAGAGTTGCTGGAAAAATTCTCTTGCTTTATAATGGGATAAACTTGTACTATTCTATCATATTTAAGGAGTATCCAATGAATATAACAGATTACGAACCATTGAAAGAAACCAAATCACATTTTGATTCAGACTTTTTATATAATACTTACCTGTGCTCCATCCCTCTTGATTTTGCGGAGGTTCCCCTGCACTGGCATAATGAAATGGAACTTATATACATCAAGAAAGGATGCATGATTGTAAGTGTTGACCTTGAGTATTATGTTGTAAATGCAGGAGATATTGTTGTTGTCATGCCAGGACATATCCACTCAATCATCCAGAACGAAAATGATTCATGCGAATATGAAAATATTCTCTTTAGCCTTGATATGCTTATTGGCAGACAATGTGATTATGATACTGCCAGCTTTTTTAATGGAATTGCAGGATTTAAGGGTTATTGTCCCCCTGTTATAAGAAATAATGCGCCACACTATTCTGATTTAATTCATTATATTGATGAAGCTGATAATATATGCCAGTATCTTCCTGATGGATACAGATTAAAGATCCGTGCATGCCTTTTTAATTTCTTTTACGAACTTAATGCATATTTTTACACCTATACAGAAACGTCTGCACATTTGTCTGATGATAAGCTGGATAAGCTGAAACTTGTTCTTAATTACATTGAAAAAAACTTCTCACATGCAATATCCATTGAAGAGATTGCAGAGTGGTGCCATTTCAGCCAGTCGCATTTTATGAAGTTTTTTAAGAACTGCACCGGAATGTCTTTTATTACTTACCTTAATGACTACCGGCTTATTATTGCTGCAAGAATATTAAAAACCACAACCCAGCCAGTAATTTCTGTGGCTTCAGATTGTGGTTTTGATAATATCTCTTACTTTAATAGAAAATTTAAAGAAAAATATGGTGTTTCTCCACGGGAATTTCGGAGATAGTTTGTTGTTAATATAACCTGTTTTTTACATATTCCTCAAATCTTGGCAACGCCATTGCTATTTTTCCATACTGCCTTGTATCTATAACGCCTTTTCGCTTTAAACGATCACGATACACTGAAAATAGTTCTGGTTTCATTTCAAGTTTTTCACGAATCTCCTTTACAGACTGATATCCATTCTCTGATATAGCCCTAAGTATTTCCTTATCCTTAGGTGATAACGCTTCCCATATCTTACTATATACATATTCATCTAAATACTGGTCATACTCAGGCATAATATCTTCTAACGTATGATCCTTTCTATTTTCCCAATAAAGATATCCAAGCACCTGAAACGCAAATGGATATCCTCTTGTAAGCAGAGTCATTTTTTCAGCCATTTCGTCATTTATATCAAATATTCTGATATAATGACTCTTAATTGCTGTATAATTAAGCGGTTCTAATATTACCTTAGGTGCTCTGTATAAAAATGTAAGTGACTTCTCATTCTGCAAATCATATATATTCTCATACAGTCCAGTCATCAATAAATATATTGGATATTCTTCTCTTAAAAAAATCTGAAATGAGCTTGCAAATACCTTAATATTCTCTGAATTAATAACTTCATCAATTGTTATAAGAAGCCTTTTCCCCAAACGTTTTATGTGAGACAGCATTATCTCAATAACATTTTCAATATCAGTAACAGGCACAGAATTCTCCACTTTTACCCCAAGACCAAATACTGAAAAATCAAGCTTAGCTTTCACAAATACTGCATGCATTTCTGGAATTGCATATATCTTTGCTGCAAGGCTCTGTAAAAGGTCCCGATTCGGATTAAGTTCAACTACTATCCATTCATCTGACTGTTTCCGTATCTCTGATGCAATGCTGGTCATCATTACAGTTTTTCCTGAACCTCTTACTCCTGTTATCATATATATCTGGTTAGGTGATTCTTCCGCTGTAAAATTACCAATTATTCTTTCTGTCTGTGCAATTCTTGAAATATACTGTACTGGTTTTTTCCCAAAAGATAATGTAAACGGATTATTCATGCGCAGCCTCCTATATAAGTTTATATAACCTTTTATAACTTTTTATTTGTTTTATAATTTTATATAAGTTTTTATAACTTTTTATTTATTATATAACCTTTTATAACTTTTTTCAATTGAAAAGCCTTTTATACATTCTAAAAATATAAGTTATCCACTAATCATTACATAATAATCTCTCCTGCAAGCAATGCAAGACAAGGAAGCGTAACAATGCTTATCAAAGTTGACAAAGTAACTGCACCAACTGCCAGCTTCTGGTCATGACCGAACTTAATTGCAAAAAGTGTAGTGATAGCCGCACAAGGACACGCCTCAAGTACAATTGTAATAACAGCTACCATTCCATGGGCATGTATAAGATACATAACTAGCGTGCAGATCACAGGGATAATGAACATTCTGAGAATCACTGTAAAATATACTCTTTTATCCTTTAATATGCTTAATAGTGGGAACTGGGAAATAGTAATTCCAGTTATTATCATAGATAATGGAGTATTCATGCCTCCGACAACATTAAATGTATCCTTGAGAACTCCTGCAACCGGAATTCTGGCAAGGAATATCACAAGTCCGACGGCAACTGATATGATTGGTGGGCATGTAACAATCTTCTTTAAAAGTTCCTTAAGGCTCATGCTCTCCGAAACATACACAATTCCCACTGTCCACAGCAGAATATTAAATACAGTGACATATACGCTTGCATATAATACACCTTCCGAGCCATACATTGCCTGGATCAGCGGAAAGCCCATATAAGCTGCATTAGAAAATGTAGTCGCAAATCTAATGATTCCTCTTACATCCTTTTTCATTAAAAATGTTATGACTATTGATAATACCATTCCAATGCATATGGTAAGTATGCTGTAAAAAAGCATTCTTCCCATATTCTTAAGAATCTCAGCATTATATCCTGACATATAAGAATTAATAATCATAAATGGAACAACAAAATATATAAGAAGATTAGAAAGCATGCCTTTACCTTCTTCATTAACCATCTTAATCTTTCCAATAACAACACCACACAGTATTAATATAAACAATTCAAATACCTGCTTTGCGGTGATAATTGCTAAATCCATAACTTTCTTTGCCCTCCTTATACACATAAAAACCATGTTATATATTTCATCTTCTGAAATATATAACATGGTTTTAACAAAGTCAAGCACCAAATCTAGTACTTTATCTCAGGCATAAGTTCTTCACTTATAATATCAAGCATGTGCTCCATGGTCTTTAGTTCTTCTTCTGTAAATCTGCCTTCTATCCTGTCCATCACAGTCTTAAGATAAGTGTTACTGATATTATAATAATCTATATATTTCTGGGTAACCTCAAGGTGGTATTCTCTCTTATCTTCCTCAGACTGCACTTTCTTAAGATATCCCTTCTTCACAAGACTATTAATCTTATAAGCAGCATTTGGCGATGATATATTTGCCATCTGGGCAAACTGAGCCACTGTAGGCTTATCAAGAGCATATATAATCTCCATGCAGAAAGTTTCAACTGTTGTAAGAGATGTTTCTCTCTCCTGCAGCTTTTCAAACATTTTCTGATAAAAATGCATCTTGAACTTAGTGTACACCTTACTAAAAGAATCCTGCAGCAACTTATTATACCTCCTTATTTTGTGAAGCAAAATGCGACTGCTCTTGCAGTGACAGAAGTATCTACTTCACTGAACTTTATCAATTGTGTATTATTATAACAATTGACCTATTCTATTGCAAATGTAAGTTCTGCTGATACTGCTAGTTTCCCATCAACATAAGCCTCTGCTTTTCCTACCCCAATAGGACCCTTTCTTGCTATAATTTCACAAGACATTTCAAGCACATCTCCAGGTGTGACCTGAGACTTAAATTTTGCATTTTTAATACCTGCAAAAAGAGCTATATGACCTTTGTTTCTCTCCTCTGAAAGCAGTGCAACCGCTCCCGTCTGTGCAAGTGCCTCAATAATAAGGACCCCTGGCATTACCTTCTTCTGTGGAAAATGTCCCACAAAATGCATTTCATTGGCCGAGACACATTTAATACCACAGGCTTTCTTTCCCGGTTCACATTCTGTAATTCTGTCAACTAAAAGAAACGGATATCTATGAGGCAGAATCTGCTGTATTTCATCTGAATTAAGCTGCATAATTACACCACCTTTCTAAGAATAACTGACGCATTATGTCCTCCAAAGCCAAGAGAATTAGACATGGCATAATCAACCTTAGCCTTTCTAGCCACATTGGGAACAATATCCAGATCACACTCTTCATCAGGAATCTGATAGTTAATAGTTGGCGGAACTATATCATTCTTTACAGCAAGTGCGGATATAATTGCCTCAACTGCTCCACTTGCGCCTAACATATGTCCTGTCATAGATTTAGTTGAGCTTACAGCAAGCTTATATGCATGAGTTCCAAATGCTTTCTTAATCGCATTAGTCTCTCCTTTATCATTAAGCTTCGTACTTGTACCATGTGCATTGATATAATCAATCTGGCAAGGCTCAATTCCTGCATCCTTTACAGCCTCAAGCATGGCAGCTGCTGCCATGCTTCCATCTTCAAGCGGAGCTGTTACATGATTAGCATCACATGTTGAGCCATAGCCTGCCACCTCACAATATATCTGTGCACCTCTGTTTAGTGCATGTTCATACTCTTCAAGAATAAGAACTCCCGCACCTTCTCCCATGACAAATCCACTTCTTTCTTTATCAAATGGAACAGATGCCCGGCTTACATCTTCTGATTTGCTAAGAGCATGCATTGATGTAAAACCTCCTATTCCAAAATCAGTTATGCAGCTTTCTGCTCCACCGCACACAATCACATCCTGATATCCGTCTCTTATCTGTCTTAACGCATCTCCAACCGCATTAGTTCCACTGGCGCATGCTGTAACTACAGAAGTACACATTCCATGAAGTCCGAATCTGATTGCAACATGTCCTGCTGCCATATTGGTTATTGACATTGGAACAAAATGTGGAGATACCCTGTCATATCCCTTACTTTCTCCCCTTAAACATTCTCTCTGGATAGTTGTAAGTCCGCCTATTCCGCTTGATACTATAACTCCACACCTTAACGTGTCCTCTTTATCAAAGTCTATTCCTGAATCCTTTACTGCTTCATCAGCCGCTGCAAGTGCATATATTGTAAAGTCATCCATCTTCCTTAATTCTGCTTTATCGACAATGCCCTCTGCGTCAAAGTCTTTTACCTCTCCAGCAAGCTTGACTGCACTGTTATCTGTATTAAAATGTGTTATCTTTCCTATACCACATTTACCAGCCTTTACAGCTTCCCACATATCATTCACATTATTACCAACAGGCGTGACTGCTCCCATACCTGTAATTACAACTCTTCTCATATAGCCATTCCTCCGTCCACACAAAGTACCTGTCCGGTTATGTAACCTGCTCCATCACCAGCAAGAAATGCTACTGCTGCTGCAATATCCTCCGGCTTTCCCATCTCCTTAAAAGGTATATTTTCCAACACCTTTTCTTTCGCAGTTTCCGGCATTGCACCTGTCATATCAGTTTCAATCATCCCGGGTGCAACCGCATTTACAGTTATATGTCTTGATGCAAGTTCTCTTGCAAGTGACTTCGTCATGCCAATAACACCTGCCTTGCTCGCAGAATAATTAACCTGCCCTGCATTTCCCATAACACCTACAACTGAACTCATATTAATAATCCTTCCTGCTCTCTGTCGCAGCATAAGTCTTGAAACTCCACGCATCATATAAAATGTACCTTTAAGATTCACATCTATGACTGCATCAAAGTCCTCATCCTTCATACGCCCAATAAGGTTATCTTTAGTAATGCCTGCATTGTTGACAAGAATATCAATTCTGCCACCAAGTAAATCAACTGCTTCCTTGATTAAACGCTCACATTCATCCGGATTACTTACATCTGCCTTAATCGAATGAACTTCAATCCCATACTGCCTGCATAACTTAACTGTTTCGCTGGCAGCTTCATCCCCTGAACGATAACTGAACACAATATCCGTATTCTCACTTGCAAGTTTCACACATATAGCTCTTCCTATTCCACGGCTTGCACCTGTAACAAGTGCTTTTCTTCTTTCACCCATTCCTTATCCTTTCCCGGCCAGCATCTGATATTTAAAGCCGGCGCATTTCATGTCCGATTTGTTCAATCTATATTGTTTCATAACTTCACCAATAAGTTCTTTAACGCTCATTATCCTGTCAACCCTGTCAGCATTGCTTCCAGCAAAGAACAGTCCATTGTTCCAGTCCCCTTTAACAGCAGCTATAAGTGCCCTGCTGATACAATATGGTATACTGTCATCTTTCTTACATGAGGTAAGACAGCCATTACATTTTTTTGCTAAGAACGTCTCACCTTTTCCAAGCCTCTTAAGCAATGGACTGTCAATCGCACGCGCCTGCATTCCAACAGGACTTTTAATAATACGGATATCTTCTTTCCTGGCACTAACAACAGCCTGTTTAAATGTATCAGATGCATCACACTCATCCGTAGCAATAAACCTTGTCGCAATCTGCACTCCGGAAGCCCCCTTCTTTATGTAATGCGCCATATCATTTCCATCAAACACACCGCCAGCAACAAATACAGGAATATGAACCTCCTCCTCTTCTGTCACACGAAGTATGTCTGACAATATCTCATCATTGCTCTGTGCTTTCCCTTGTGCGATATCATCCGCACTAAAGCCCAGATGTCCACCTGCCATGCTTCCTTCAATAATGAACATGTCAGGGTACACATCAAAATGTTTTTTATATGATCTCATTATTATCTTAGCAGCCCTGCCACTTGAAACAATTGGCGCTGCAAGTGTATCTGTTCCTCTGGTAAATTGTGGCAGATTAAGAGGCAGTCCTGCTCCAGAGATAATAATATCTGCGCCTGCCTGAACTGCTGTCTGGCAACTTTCTTCATAATGAGAAACTGCTGTCATGATATTAACAGCAACAAGTCCATTATTTTCACTATTCTTTGCAGTCTGTTTTGCTTTTTTTATATGATACTCAAGGGCTCTTAAGTTTGCTTTTAACGGATTAATTTCAAAATCGGGTTCTGCATATCCTGCATTAACAGAACTGATAACTCCGCACGCCCCACATGCTGCAACTGCTCCGGCAAGAGAAGAAAGTGAAACCCCGACTCCCATGCCTCCCTGAATAATAGGAATATCAAGAACCTTATTCTTAATCTGCATATAATTCCTTTCGTACAGCCTCATACCCGGCATATATTTCTTCAAATATACTCTTGACCGGCTGTATCTTATTAATCTGTCCTGCTACCTGACCTGCCATAAGCGAACCATTCATTGTATCTCCATCAAACACTGCTTTTCGTAATGATCCAAGGGTATACTTTTCAAGCTCCATCTTATCTGCGCCTGCTTTTTCCTGCTTCACATATTCGCGTGACATCTCATTTTTAAGAACACGTACAGGTGTTCCAGCTATTCTTCCTGTAACTATGGTGTCATTATCCTTTGCTTTAAGTATTGCCTGCTTATAGTTATCATGAATAGGACACTCAGTACTTGCAAGAAGACATGTCCCCATCTGTACCCCTGCCGCTCCAAGTGCAAATGCTGCTGCAAGCTGTCTTCCATCAGCAATTCCTCCTGCAGCAATAACCGGAATATTCACGCTGTCAACAACCTTTGGAACAAGTGTCATAGTTGTCATTTCACCAACATGACCTCCACTTTCCGTTCCCTCTGCAATAACTGCATCAGCCCCAAAGCGTTCCATTCTTATCGCAAGAGCCGCACCTGATATGACAGGAATAACTATCATTTCATGTGCCTTCCAGTTTTCCATATACTTTGCAGGACTTCCTGCTCCTGTTGTTACAATCCTTACATTTTCTTCTACAAGAAGTTCTGCCATTGCATCTGCTTCCGGATTCATAAGCATAAGATTGACACCAAATGGTTTGTCTGTAAGTTCCCTGCATTTTCTTATATTCTCACGAAGCATGTCTGTGTTCATTCCGCCAGCTCCTATTAGCCCAAGTCCGCCTGCATTACTTACTGCAGCTGCAAATTCACCCGTTGCTATATTGGCCATGCCTCCCTGTATAAACGGATACTTAATCCCCAATATTTTATCTAATCTCATTATGCTACTCCTTCTTATAACTCTATAAGTGCGCTGCTCCAGCTAAGTCCTGCTCCAAATCCTGCAAGAATAAGCTTCATCCCTTTATTAAGACAGCCACTTCTTTCTAACTCATCAAGTGCAATTGGTATACTTGCTGCTGATGTATTGCCATAATCTGCTATATTTATATAGAATTTTCCTTCATATCCAGGGAATTTTTTCCTTACATGACTAATAATTCTTTCATTAGCCTGATGGCACACAATATAATCTATATCGTTCATCGTCATGTCCGATTTATTCAATATTTCATCTATACTCTGCTTAAGTACATCAACCGCAAAACGGAACACAGCATTTCCATTCATTTTTACATAAGCTTCCTGGTGTCCTATACCTTTGCATATAAGCACATCTGAATCACCTCTTGTATAATTAATCTGGTGGTACATATTATCCGAAGCTTTAATAAGAACTGCACCTGCTCCATCTCCAAAAAGCACACATGTTGAGCGGTCAGTATAATCAAGTATCTTAGACATCTGTTCACTTCCCACAAGAAGTATGTATTTGTAATCTGTGCTGTTAAACAAAGCCTGCCCAACATTTAATGCATGCAGGAATCCTGTACAGGCACTGCTTAGATCAAATGCAAGCACATTTTCTGACAATCCAAGTTCCTTCTGTACCATTGTTGCTGTTGATGGAAATACATTATCCGCTGTTGATGTTGCAACTATGACTGCGCCTATATCATCTGTATCAATAGCTGCCCGCTTTACTGCTTCTTTTGCTGCCATAACCGCAAGTGATGTTGTGCTCTCATGCCTGCATCTGTGTCTTTTCTTAATTCCAGTTCTTGTTGTTATCCACTCATCACTCGTATCAACAACCTGACTTAAATCATCATTCGTTATTATATCTTTTGGGAGTGCTTTCCCTGTGGACACTATCTGAATGCCTTTCACCTTATCTCTCCCCTGTCTATATTTCTGAATTTCTCATATCTTGAAGCAACTATGTCTCTTGGTTTCATCCTTCCAAGGACATCAAGTTCTTTTTCCAACATTCGTGCAATATCTGAAAAACATCTGTCTCCTTCTGCAATTACTCCATCTATAAGGCCTTCCTGCATAAGCTCCTGTGCAGTAAGCTTCATAATCTCGCTTGCCTGCGCTGCCTTTTTGGCATCCTTATATATTATTGAAGCAAATCCTTCTGGAGAAAGTATCGAATACACAGCATTTTCAAGCATATACACTCTGTCTGCTGCTGCAAGAGCAAGTGCGCCTCCACTTCCACCTTCACCAGTTATTATTGATATAACAGGAACTGTAAGTTTGAGCATCGCTGCTATGCTTCCTGCAATCGCATTGCTCTGTCCATTGCTTTCTGCTTCCATTCCCGGATATGCACCCGGTGTATCGACAAATGTTATTACAGGTCTTTTAAACTTCTCTGCTTCTTTCATAAGACGTACAGCTTTTCTGTATCCTTCAGGTGAAGCCATTCCAAAGTTATATCTTATATTTTCCTCTATATTCTTCCCCTTCCGGTTACCAATAACAGTTATCGGTCTTTTATTAAATTCAGCTATTCCTGCAACAAGGCTTTTGTCATCTTTATAATACCTGTCACCATGCATTTCTATAAAATTATCAAATATAACATTTATGTATTTCATAATATCCGGACGATCACTTTTCCTTGCTGCAAGCACCTTATCATAGGGTGTCAAAACATTTTTACTGTTCATGCTTCTCCTCCGGTATTCACATGCATTTTCAATATCTTAGCCAGAGTTTCCTTCATATCATTTCTGTCGACTATCATATCTATCATTCCATGCTCTAACAGGAACTCTGAATGTTGAAATCCCTCTGGAAGCTTCTGCCCAATAGTCTGTTCAATTACTCTTGGTCCCGCAAAACATATGAGGGCATCCGGTTCAGCAATTATTATGTCTCCAAGACTTGCAAAGCTTGCACTCACGCCGCCTGTCGTCGGATTAGTAAGATACGATATAAATAATCCTCCTGCATCCTTAAACTTTTCTATTGCCGCCGTTGTCTTTGCCATCTGCATAAGAGAAAACAGTCCCTCCTGCATTCTGGCCCCGCCGCTTGCCGCAAATATTATAAGTGGCAGTTTCCTTTTCATTGCATACTCTGTCAGCCTTGTTATCTTCTCACCAACTGCAACACCCATACTTCCCATAAGAAATCTTTTGTCCATAACTGCAACTGCTGTCTTCACGCCTCCAATACGGCATGTTCCGGTAACTACTGCATCCTGCTGTCTGGTCTTTATCCTGTTTGCCTCAAGTTTCTTCTCATATCCCGGGAAACCATTTGGATTACCTGCTTTCACCTGTGAATAAAGCTCCCTGAAACTTTTGTCATCACTTATAAGTGCAATCCTTCCTGATGGTGTAAGACTTCCATCTGCCTGTTCATCACCATCTCTTAACCTGTTGATAGTTCCCCACCTTTTCTTACGTTTTAAGAAAATATCGTTGATATTCATTTGACCACGATTCCTTCCTTAAGCCACTTTTCAATTTCCGTGTGATTCTTCTCCCAGAATCCTGTATTATAACTGCCTCTTATAAAATCTTTATGATATGTAAGAAGATGCATAAACTCCCTGTTAGTCTTAACACCTTCAATTATTAGTTCCTCAAGTGCCCTTCGCATGCGCCTTACTGCCTCTAACCTGCTGTTTCCTGTAGCAATAATCTTGGCAATCATTGAATCATAATACGGACTCACCTCATAGCCCTCAAAAAGGTGGCTTTCTACCCTGACTCCGTATCCATCAGGAAAATGCAGGAACTTAATGATCCCCGGAGTTGCTGCATTTATTCTGCACTCAATAGCATGTCCTTTGACAAATGTATCTTCCTGCCTAATGCCAAGCTTCATTCCGGCAGCTATTCTTATCTGTTCTTTTATAAGGTCAATTCCTGTAACCTGTTCAGTTACCGGATGTTCAACCTGTATTCTTGTATTCATCTCGATAAAATAATAATTGTCCTGTTCATCTACGACGAACTCAACCGTTCCTGCACTGTAATAACTTGCCGCCTTTGCTGCTCTTACTGCCGTTTCTCCCATAACCTTCCGGTTATCTCTGCCGAGTCGTGCACATGGAGCCTCCTCTAAAAGCTTCTGGTTATTACGCTGTATTGAACAGTCTCTCTCTCCAAGATATATTGTGTTACCATATTTATCTGCAAGAATCTGTATCTCAATATGACGTGGATTAATAATAAGTTTTTCTATGTACATATCATCATTTCCAAATGCTGCCATAGCCTCACTCTTAGCGGTTTCAAATGCATTTTCTATATCTTCTTTGCTGAATGCTTTCCTCATTCCTTTTCCGCCACCTCCGGCTGATGCCTTGATAAGTACCGGATAGCCTATTCTTTGCGCAACTCTTGCTGCCTCTGATGCAGTTTTGACCAGACCATCAGATCCCGGAACAACAGGTACATTACATTTGATCATAAGCTGTCTTGCTGACTGCTTATCTCCCATGTTGCTTATTATGTCTGCTGATGGTCCGATAAATACAAGATTATTTTCTTCACATTTTCTGGCAAATTCAGCATTTTCTGAAAGAAAACCATATCCCGGATGAACTGCTTCACATCCAGTAAGAAGAGCTGTTTCTATAATTGCATCCTGCTTAAGATAACTTTCTGCCGCTCTGGCAGGTCCTATACACACCGCCCTGTCTGCCGCCATAACAGCAAGTGAATCCTTGTCTGCGGCAGAATAGACAATTACAGTTTCTATATTCATTTCGCGGCAGCATCTTACGATTCTTAGCGCTATTTCCCCACGATTTGCTACAAGTATCCGTTTAAACACTTCCGCCACCTCCATTCATTAATTAAGAATGACAAGCGGCTGACCATACTCAACCATAGTTCCGTTTTCTGCCGCAATCTCTTTAACAACCCCGTCACAATCCGCAGTCACTTCATTCATAAGTTTCATTGCTTCGATTATTCCAATCACGTCACCAGCATGAATATTTTGTCCGATTTTTACAAAAGGCTCTTCATCTGGACCAGCCGCTGTATAGAATGTTCCAACAAGTGGAGCTTTAACTTCTTTAACGTCAGCCGATGTCTGGCATTGGACATTCTGCACTTTTTCAACTGGCTCTTCCTGTTTTGAGTCTCTCTTAATAATTGCTTCATCTTCCGGCGCCGCATTTTCGTGTAAAACACCTGAATTTGATTTCTTTAATCCCAGTCTTATACCATTCATCTCCAGATTCAGTTCACCGCATCTGCTTGCATCAAACTTATCTATAATCCCATAAATATCATTAATATCCATAACCAATCATCTTCCTTCATCTCTTTATGTTAAGCTGCATTCTTGTCTACATACTCAACAATTGCCTTAACGGATGTGAGATTAGGAAGTTCTTCCTCTGGAACAGTAATTCCATATGCATCTTCTACTGCCATCATAAGTTCCATTGAGTCAAGCGAATCAATTCCGAGGTCATCCTTTAAATTAGCCTCTAATGTGATCTTGTCCTCTGAACAGTTAATAGTATCCATGATAATTTCTTTTACCTTTTCAAATGTCATTGTTTTATTCTCCTTAAATAATTTTATTTAAATATATTTAACTAATATATTTGAGCCAATTATAAAAGGGAAAATTTAATTTGTCAATACTATTTTGATATTCAAAGTATTTTCATTTTGTTTTACAGACATATAAAAAGCCACTTCCGAAGAAGTGGCTGATGCAACATATTTAATTATGAATTAATCCGTGCATGTACTTTCCTTCGCACTATTATAAAGCAGATTACCTGCATTACTATAGTGGCCGACCATGATGCCGGATAAGATATGAACAGATCATAAAGTGTCCTGTGTGATGGAAACACAACAAATATCCAGAATATTCTCATTCCTACTGTACCAATAACTGAAAGTATCATTGGCACGAGTGAATATCCCATACCTCTCAGCGCTCCCGGAAACAGATCCATTATTCCACACAGGAAATATGGAACAGTTGTAATTGACAGTATCTCAACACCACATTTAATAACATCCTGACTGTTGGTATATATCATAAGTACTTTATCACCAAAGATGTATGCTCCACATCCGAACACAAGCGATACACCGACTGAAAGTATTGCACAATCTATAAGTACTTTATCCATTCTTTTTAGCTTCCTCACACCAAAATTCTGGCTGGTAAAACTCATGCACGCCTGTGTTATTGAGTTAATTGAAGCATATAAAAAGCCAAGTATATTATTGGCAGCTGTGTATCCTGCCATAGCTGTCGAACCAAATGAATTAACTGATGACTGCAGCAGTGCATTGGAGAAATTAATTACTGTGCTCTGTATTCCCGCCGGAATTCCCACCTGGAATATCTGTTTAAGATAACAGCCTTTTATTTTCAATTGTGAGAATCTAAGCTGATAACTTGAATCCGTTTTATATAAACATCTTAATACAAGTACACATGAAATAAACTGTGAGAATATTGTGGCAATAGCTACACCAGCTACACCTAGTCCGAATACAATAACAAGAAACATATTAAGACATGCATTTATAACCCCTGCAATTATAAGAAACATCAGTGGTCTCTTGGTGTCACCTACTGCACGCAGTACTGCTGCACCATAATTGTACAACATAAAGAATGGCATACCAAGAAAATATATTCTCATATATAATGTTGATAGATTAATTACATCATCCGGAGTTCCCATAAGCTCAAGCGCCGGCTTCGCAAGCAGAAGTCCTATAAGTGCCATTACTATTCCGCTTATTCCTGCAAATGCAATGGCAGTATGAACTGTTTCAGACATTTCCTTATGCTTTCCAGATGCATAAAACCTTGCCGCAAGAACATTTGCTCCAAGTGATACACCTATAAACAGATTAACAAACATATTAATAAGCGCCGTTGTTGAACCAACCGCCGCTAAAGATTCACTTCCTGCAAATCTTCCAACAACAATTATATCTACCGCATTAAACATAAGCTGCAATATGCCTGATAACATAAGTGGCACTGAAAATGATATTAACTTGTCCATAATGGTGCCATTACACATGTCTATTTCATATCTGTTACCGCTCATTCATTAGCTCCTTTTTAATAATTTACTCCCAATACCCAAGTTCTCTGCCCTTCTGATATATTGCAATGCCCTTTGAATAATAACCATATGCATTAAAATGTGTCCAGTCTGAACGCAGTTTTACTGATATGCAGCCGAATGCCCTGTATATTTTATCAAGAGAATTTTCTCTTAACCCACAGTCCCTTAATCCATTCTTTATAAGGTATTTCCTTGTATTGATAAAATGTTCTCCAAAAGCCTCCTGCAGCGCACTTTCCCATTCAGTATATTCTATATTCTGATCATCTGCGTTATAATCATAATCCTCATCATCTGCCAGTGATTTACCAGGATCATCCGTATCTCCAACAATAATGTAATTGCTGCAGCCAGTATAATCTATAATAGACTGATACTGAGATATTAAATCCTCATAATCATCCCATCCACCATTACTTCCCATTTCAAGAATGAGAATATCATCCTTATGGTCATTAGCAGCTTTCGGTACAGCTGTTGTTCCATTTTCAACATACATATAGTCTGGCTGGTTATTAACAAATGCATTATCATATATCTTTATTCCGACAATATAGTCATCTATATCAAACCCTGTATCTCTGTTATCTGACCAGTCATCATCATCAATTTCCCATTTTTTCTCTATCTGGCACAGAATACCATTGATATACACTGTGTCCGGATAATCATTATCTTCAATTCCATATCCGCTGAAATCATACATATATACCGGATTGCCCTGATTGTCAACAAAGCACACATCTTCAACCATATCTTTAGTCAGGTATAAGTCCCTGTCTGTATACATTTTAAGGCCACCTGCTCTTCTTGCAATTTCGTCAGATGTCTCACCAGACACTCCAAAATTATATGTATTAATTCCTGTCAGCTTTTCCAATGTATATGGCGTTGTATAATAACTTATATCAACGTCTCCCTCATCTGTAAGAATATAGGCGTCTTCACTTCCTACTCCTTCCATCATGCTGTCTCCCCAGCATGATATACCAGTCATATACATACCCGGAATCATATTTTCATCATGTATGTTATTATATCCACCTGCCTTAACTATACTATCTGGAACATATGTGTTTTCATGTTCTATTTTATCATCAAAATCAAATGCTCCATGCTTATTATGTTTTATAATCTGTGGTTCCTGCTCTTTTGTAAAAGCTCCGGCAATTGCTGCAAAACATACCATACACATTATTACAACAGTTATTACCGCACTCAGCTTCTTATATTTCATAATATCACCTATCATTTCTGCTTATCAGCTACACTGTTATAGCATTAATTCAAATATACTGCAATGCAATAATTTTTCTTGTAAAAAATTGAATAGAACAGGTGCACTAAAAAATTCGTGCGGTGCCATCTATTTTATGTTAAGACGATATATAAGTTCTGTAGTTTCAGGCACGCTTTCGCTGCTTTCGCCTCGCAACGGATACTAAATTCGTGCTTTG
>CAMDYG010000008.1 GCA_945910225.1 uncultured Eubacterium sp.
TGGGTTGCCCGAAAATAAAGGAAAGTTGAGAGCAAACACGAAAAACTTCCAGTTTCCAGACTATATTTTACAGAATACCCGCAAATCACCAACCTACAACCATATATAATAACTATGATACAAAGAAACATAGCAAGTACTTGAGTAATAAAACTTAAATACCTGTTCTTATTTTATTTATAGGAGGTTGTCAATGTTATTGGTAATGGATGAGGATTACTTTACCGGGGTTCGAACCCAGTGGGTTTATTTATTCTTTATTAATTTTTAAAATAGGTTTATGATAGAATCAATTTAAATACAGAGGTGATATGAATTGATTATAACAGTCATAGCGATATTGATAGCTGTACTTATTATTATCGTTGTAACTAATATTGGTAATAATAGTAGCGGTAATAATAAAAAGCCACATACTTATGAACCGTGGGTGATTGAAGCACCTGAAAAGCGGGCTGGTCGTCGGGGAGAACATATAGCGACAGAAATCATTAAGGGAGTACTTCGTGAAGGAGATTATTTATTCACCAATATTTCTGTATCGTACGATGGAAAGCGCACAGAACTTGATAATGTTGTTGTAAATAAATATGGTGTGTTTATTTTTGAAGTTAAGAATTACAAGGGTCAACTTTATGGCAATGAGGATGATTATAATTGGGAAAAATATAAAGATGACGGATATGGAAATACATTTGTGAAAGAAGTCAAAAATCCTGTTAAGCAGGTAAGAAGGCAGATTTATATCCTTGCGAAATATCTGGAAGGCTATAATGTGTGGGTTGAAGGATATGTTATTTTAATCAGAAATAACAGTCCAGTTCAAAGTACATATATTTTGCAGAGTGTCGAAGATATCGACAGGGCAATTCATACATTTAAACGAAATCATCTGAGTAGGGACACGGTTGAATCAATTAAGAAGATGCTTGTATAATCATGGTAGATTATAATTATTAAAAATAAGAGCAAGTACTTGAGTATAGAAACTTAAGTGCGTGCTCTTATTTTATTTATAGGAGGTTGTTATGGACGACAGAATGAATGATGTGATTGATGAAGTGCAGAAAAGACTTGGAGAAGAATATAATCATTGATATTGATTTACGGATATTGTATCAAAGACAGATAATCAGTCTCAGGAAGATGTCAGCAACACTCCTGAGACTATTTTTGTACTGACTAATTTCAAAAAGCATTTTAGGATATGATTAAAGAGGCCATTAAAGAGAACTTGGAGAAGGCAGATGTAATCCCTTACAATCTGTATTACTATAACGCCGTAAATGACGCTGTTAGCATTGTGAAATAGGAGGCTGGTATAATAAATCAAAGAGTGACAAAAAGGTAGCTCAATATATTAAAGAACATGAATAATATATAATAACTTTGATACGTTTTGTGTTAAAATGGGTAAAAAGATAATAATAAGGGCGGCCCTACTGTGTAGCATGCGTGAGAATAAAAGGAGATGGCAGCATCATGAACAAGGCATACGAGCGCGAAACAGAAATGTGGAATCAGGTATTTAAGGAATGTACACCTGTGGATTTAAGAAATTTAGATTTACAAGTGGAAACAATGTTTGATGAAGCATTAAAGCTGTTTGCACAAAAAACAACAAATGTATTAGATTTTGGCTGTGGTACTGGAGATATTTCTTTTCAATATTTGCAGTATCAGCCTACACATAAAGTGTTAGGAATTGATGCCTCAAAAACAGGCATCGAATTTGCAACAGAAACAGCAAGATTAAGTGATTATAAAACGGCAACTTTTATTGAAGGTACAGATCATATGGTAAAGCAATTAGAAGAGAATTCATTTGATGGAGTGATATTATCAAATGTGTTGGATGTAATGCCAAAAGATGTGTCAAAGGAAGTGGTTGATGATTTAGAACGGGTATTGAAGCCTGGTGGATATTGGTTTATAAAAATGAATCCGTATTATTCAAAAGAAGAACTGGAAAGTTTCGGATATGAGAATATGGGAAATAACATTTATGAAGAGAATCATGTTATGAGATTAAGACAGGCTACAACAAATTACTGGAAAGAAAGATTTGCGCGTTTTGGAAAGGAAATTATTTATCTGGAATTTGAGTATCCATGGCAGGAGGGAATGAATCGTCTGTTTGTTTACCAGAGTTAAAAGGATCTGGGTGTACCACATTTGCAATAATAGGAAGTTTGCGCTATAATACTATTTAAACAAGTCGTGAAGTTTAATGTTGATTTAGGAGATATCGCTTATGAGAGTATTTTATGGGCTTATTATTACGGCGGTAATTTTAATGATTGGGGCGTGCGCTTTAAAGGCATATAAAAAAGAGGGTACACTGGCAAGAGTTGTGTTTTTATATGAGCTTGGTGCATTTATATGTGGAATAGTATTTGTAGTGTATACATATGTTCCAGGGACTACCATTACAGTGCTGTGTAAGGGACTTATTATGGCGAGCTTTGACTGGCTGCTTGTACTTCTAATGTATTATACCCAGTATTATACGGGCATGTTTAAGGGCATTGTTGGCATAAAAGTTTTTATGATTGCCTATTCGCTGTTTGAGACCGTTGCATTTTTGATTAATACATGGACGAGATGGATATTTGATATAACAGATATATCAAATAACCAGATAATTGTTCAGTTTGCAAAAGGTAATGTTCTGGGCAGGTTACATTATGTATTTGCTTATTGCATTATGCTGCTGCTTATTTTAAGTTATATAGTAATGGTTGTGAGAATATCAAGATTCTACAGATTCAGGTATTTAGCTATTCTCATATTATTACTTGCTGCATTTTTGCTTGATATGCTTACTATGTGGTCTGATTCAATATATGACATGTCAATGGTTGCATTTGGTATCATGTCTATACTTATATATTATCTGACATACAGGTATGTTCCTAATGAGCTTATTGAGAATACATTTTCACTTATAATAAGGGATATGAATAGTGGAATTATATGCTTTGATAATGCTGGAAGATGTATATACTGTAATGGCGTTGTTAAGGAAATTTATTCTATTACTGATAATATTAATGAAGTAGAGCATAATTATGCAGGCTGGCTTCAGACTCAGGCAGAGCATGATAATAAGAAATTCAGGCAGACAATCAGCGTGGGAGATGAGAGGAGAAGCTTTGATATTTCATATAATCGTGTATATGATGATAAGCGTAATTTTATATGTGATTATTTCATATTTAATGATCGTACGGAAGCTGTTGAGCTTTTAGAATATGAAAAGTTCAGAGCTACTCATGATAATCTCACGGGACTTCTTAATAAGGAGCAGTTCTATGAGGAAACTGCCAATGTAGTGAAAAACGACAAGAATCACAAATATTGCCTGGTGTGCAGTAATATTAAAGATTTTAAGCTTGTTAATGAGCTTTTTGGAATCGAAAAAGGTGATGAAATTATTAAAATGCAGGCGGAGCTTATTAAGGCTTCATCTGAAAGCGGCTATATATGTGGAAGAATCCAGAATGACAGATTTGCTGTGTGTATGCCGAAGGATAGTTTTAAGAATGAAATAATGCAGAATAGTATTGCAAGCATGCAGGACAGATTTAATAATGCATCATTTAAGATAAGAGTTGTAGTTGGTGTTTACGATATTGAAGATGTTGATGAGCCTGTAAGTAATATGTGTGATAAAGCATTTATTGCGAGCGAGACTATTAAGAATAATTATGAAACTAATATTGCATACTATGATGATAAGCTGTTAAAGAGAACTCTTGAAGAAAGAAGAGTTATAGGAGAGTTTGAAGGAGCAATTGAAAGAAAAGAATTTAAAATGTTTCTTCAGCCACAGGTTAATACTCATGGTAAGGCTTATGGAGCAGAGGCGCTTGTGCGTTGGCAGCATCCGGAGAGAGGGTTGCTGTCGCCATTTTTCTTCATTGATATTCTGGAGGCTACAGGTCTTATATATAAGCTTGATATGTATATGTGGGAATGTGCTGCAGCTAAATTAAGTGAATGGAAGAAGAAGGGTGATACTGTTCATTATATTTCTGTAAATATATCTACTAAGGATTTTTATCTTATAGATGTTTATGAGGTTATTACATCAATTGTCAAGAAATATGATATTGAACCTAAGATGTTAAAACTGGAGATTACCGAGACAGCACTTATGTCTGATCTTGAGAAGAATATGGAGGTAATTAAGAACCTCAGGGATTATGGATTTAAGATAGAGATTGATGATTTTGGAAGTGGATATTCTTCGCTGAATATGTTAAAAGATATAAGTGCAGATGTTCTTAAGATTGATATGGCATTCCTTCGTGCTACAGAGAATGAGGTTAAGGGACAGGATATTCTGGAGACTATTATTTCTCTTGGTGGAAAGCTTGGAATGGAGGTAATTACTGAAGGAGTAGAGACAGACAGGCAGCTTATTATGCTGACAGAGATGGGCTGTCATATATTCCAGGGATATTATTTCTCAAAGCCTATACCAGTCGAAGAATTTGAAGAAAAATATATGAAATAATAATGGGAGGAAGTTATGAGCGAGAATTGTTCAGGAAGCTGCTCAAGCTGCAGTTCAGACTGCGAATCAAGAAAAGGACCACAGATATTAAGAAATGCCAATAATGGCAAAGTTAAGAAGGTTATAGCTGTTGTCAGTGGCAAGGGTGGGGTTGGTAAATCACTTGTCACATCAATGCTGGCAGTTAAAGCTAATAAGGAAGGAAAGAAAGCGGCAATACTTGATGCAGATATTACAGGACCATCTATTCCTAAGTCTTTTGGACTTACAGAAAGGGTAACATGTAATGAAGATGGAACTGTAATGTATCCTGAGACTTCAAAGAATGGTATTAAGGTTATGTCACTTAATCTTCTTATGGAAAAGGAGACTGATCCGGTTATATGGAGAGGCCCTGTTATTGCGGGGGTTGTTAAGCAGTTCTGGGAAGATGTTGACTGGGATGAGACAGACTGTATGTTTGTTGATTGTCCACCGGGAACAGGCGATGTACCTCTTACAGTTTTTCAGTCTATGCCAATAGACGGAATTATTATTGTAACTTCACCACAGGATCTTGTTTCGATGATTGTGGAGAAGGCAATTAATATGGCTAAGCTTATGAATATTCCGGTTCTTGGAATTGTCGAGAATATGTCTTATTTCAAATGTCCAGATTGCGGTAATATTCATTATATATACGGAAAGAGTAAGATTGATGAAGTGGCAGCAGCTAACGATATCAAGACTGTTGCAAAGCTTCCAATGGACGCAAAGGTAGCTGGACTTGTCGATTCAGGAAAGGCTGAGGAACTTGATGTGTCTGCATTAGATGGAATATTTGATGCAATTATGGCTTAACAGAGAAGAATAATGAAAAGATTGATTTTATTTAAAGGCGGAGTAGAAACATTAGAATTCTTTACAGAGCAGATGGCTGCTGTATGGGAGAAGATGGGCTGCTCCGTCTTCTGGTATAATTTAATGTTACAGCAGGCCAGTTCTTCTGCACTGGTGGAATTTTTTAAGGCTCACAGCTCAGACGAGTGGTATATGTTTACATTTAACTTTGAAGGAATAGCAGGAGAAGCCGGTCTGTATCGTGATGATGGCTGGAATTTCTGGGACTGGGCAGGTGTTAAGGTTGTAAATGTGGTTGTAGATCACCCGCTTTATTACAACAAATATATCCGAAAGCACCCTGAAAAGTATATCCAGCTTGATATTGATGAAATGCATGTCGCATACATGAACAGGTTTTTCCCGGAAGTACATACTGAATATATGCTTACAGCCGGAACAGAGCTTAATTATAACAGATGTATAATGCCTGATAAGAATTACCTGTCAATGAAGGAAAGACCGATAGATATTATATTTACAGGTAATTACACTCCGAAAAGAATACTAAGGAAACATCTGGATAACATGGATGATGAGTATATAGATTTCTATGAGGGTGTGCTGTCATATCTGATAGATAATCCGTCAGAGACAATTGATGCAGCGGCGGAAAATGCGTTACGAAGGGAGTTTCCTGATATTACAGACGACCAGCTTGTCGACTGCATGCCTAATATGATGTATGCAGACCTTGCTGTAAGATTCCACTACAGGGAGCTTGCGATAAGGGCACTGGCTGATTCAGGACTTAAGATTCATACTTATGGCGAAGGTTATAATTATATCGAATGTAACCACCATGAGAATATAATTGAGCATGGAGGTGTTGATTCCAAGGTGTGTCTTGATATGATTAGTCAGGCAAAGATTTCTCTTAATGTAATGCCATGGTTTAAGATGGGCGCACACGACAGAGTGTTTAACACTATGCTTAATGGAGGTGTTGCACTCACTGATGCTTCGCTGTTTTATGTGAACACATTTGCAGATGGTGAAAATGTGTTGTTCTATTCACTTGAGGATTTAAGGGACTATGAAAAGTCGGGATATGATGAGCGTATTGCGGCACGAATCACGGATAAGGTTAAATGTGCTTTAGATGATACGAAACATTTGCAGGAAATCGCAGACAATGGATATGAGTGCTGCAAGGGCAGGCACAGCTGGATTGAGAGGGCTGGGGTGATTGAGAAGTATTTTCACTAAAGAGAATATAATAAGTATAGTGAGGGCACTTTTTCTGTATTTCATGCCATAAATCGCTAGAATATATGACTCAATTACAGTATTATTATAAATAACAGATACGGACAGGTTATTTAATGATAGGAGTATATGATGGCAAATTCACAAAAAGGCAAGATTGATATGACCACAGGTCGTATCATGAGAAATATTATACTGTTTGCGATACCGATTATTATTGGAAATGTTTTGCAGCAGTTATATACTACGGTTGATGCACTTGTAATAGGTAAATACTGTGGCGATACATCTTTAGCTGCGGTAGGAACGAGTTCACAGCCGGTTGAAGTATTATTATGTGTTTTTTTGGGAATAGGAACAGGTGTGTCTATTCTTATTTCACAATATACCGGGGGCAAGGAATCGGAAAAGGTTGTTTCAGTATGTGGAACTTCAATAACATTTATATACATTATTGGTATTCCGATTGGAATTCTTGGATGGTTTGCAGCACCATATATTCTGGAATTCATGAAAGTACCGCAGGATGTGTGGAATGCCGCATTAATCTATACGAGGGTTGTATTCTTAGGTACACTTGGTAATCTGGGGTATAATATGAATGCCGGAATTTTAAGAGGACTTGGAGACAGCAAGGCTTCATTATGGTTTCTGGTCGTGTCATGTGTTTCTAATATAGTATTTGATTTATTGTTTGTTGCAGGGCTCGGTATGGATGTAGCAGGAGCAGCACTTTCTACAAGTATTGCCATGTTTATTTCATGGATTGTAAGTATAGTTTATATAAGAAAAAAGTTTCCGGAGATACAGTTTACATTTTTGCCGAGAAGATTCTCTGGAACTATGATGAAAGATATTCTGGCTATTGGCTTGCCTGTTGGACTTAACAATTCGCTTTATTCATTAGGACATGTTGCATTACAGACCTTTAATAACTCACAGGGGGCTATATTTATGGCCGGAGGTGCAGTAGCAGGAAGAATTACAGGATGTTCTAACATAGCAATTACCGGAGTGTCTTCGGCGGCCACTACATTTTCAGGACAGAATTATGGTGCGAAGAAATATGCAAGAATTAAAGAGGGACACTGGAGGATTCCATTGTGTTCAGGTCTGATTACATTAAGTTTTGGCTTGTTTTTCATTATGATACATAAACCTATAATCAGGTTCTTTTCATCGGATGAAATGGTGTTGATGTATGCAAGCAGACATGTTATTGTCATGCTGCTTTCCCAGTGGTTTTATGCTATTTTTAACTGTATAATATCTATTGTAAACGGGACTGGAAAGGTGCGTTATACTACAATTGTCAACATTCTTATGCTTTGGGCAGTCAGAATTCCGAGTGCCTATATTATTAACAGATATTTTGATGGAACATGGGTAATGTTGTGCTTCCCAATTTCTTTCAGCTTTGGAATGTTTGCAATGATAGGTTATTATCTGTTCTCACCAGCATGGAAGGAAGTTATGATACTGGCGGGAAAGGAACAAAATGAAGCTGAGAAGAATCTGGCGTAAGGTTGACGACATCGTAAGAATATGGTAATATAGCACATGTTTGCGGATATGGCGGAATTGGCAGACGCGCTAGATTTAGGTTCTAGTGTCAACAGACGTGCAGGTTCAACTCCTGTTATCCGCATATTTTAAGGCTGATGCACTTTTTTGTGCGTCAGCTTTTTTAGATTTGGAAAATATCAGATTGTGATGTACAATTAAAGAAAATGTATCCGGAAAGGAGAATAATATGGCAGAGTATATATTAGAAAACAACATTTTAAAAGTCACGGTGGATTCTAAGGGGTGTGAAATAAGAGATGTGTTATGCAAAAATGATAATACACACAGAATGTGGAATGCCAATCCGGATGGGTGGAAAAGAGTTGCACCGGTTCTGTTTCCGCTTATTGGTAAATATAAAGATAACAAAAGCATTTATAATGGAAAAGTATACGAAATGGGTCAGCACGGATTTGCACGAGATATGGAGTTCACACTTGTTAATCATACACATAGTATGCTGGTTATGAGACTTGAATCCGATGAAAATACTAAACAAAAATATCCTTTTGATTTTGCATTGGAGCTGGAGTATCACCTTGTTGACAATGAAGTTAAAGAAGTGTTCAGAGTAATCAATAAAGATAATGTAATGATGCATTTCAGCATAGGTGGCCATCCGGCTTTTGTAACACCAGAGAATGATGCAAGCATGGCTGGCTGCAAGATAAGATTTGATGCAGACAGAATTACATATCATCTGATAGGAGATTATCAATTAATGTCCAGATATGAGCATGAGCTGCCATTAATTAATCATGAATATACAATACAAGAGAACAGTTTTGAAAAAGATGCATTTATAATTGAAGGTGGTCAGGCAGGAACGGTAAGTCTTGTTAAAAATGAAAAGCCTTTTGTTACAGTTAAGTTTGATACGCCTGTATTTGGACTGTGGTCATGCAAATCAAAAAATGTTCCATTTGTATGTATAGAGCCGTGGTATGGAAGAACAGATGCCATAGATTTCACAGGAGAACTTAAGGACAGGGAATACAGTAATCATCTTGGCGCCGGAGAAGTTTTTGAGAAGACATTTTCAATCTTCTTTTATTGATAATATTATTGGCATAACAATATAAGTTAATATGAGAAAAACAGCGCTGTTATAAATGCAGCGCTGTTTTTAACAAGTAATTACTTTAAAAATATGTGTATTAAATTGTCATTTAATTTTGTGTATGGCTGGTAGCGCATAGGCAGATCGAGCCAGCATTTTTTATCTACAATGCTCTTATAATGTGAAAATGTGTCAAATCCGGCTTTTCCGTGATATGAGCCCATGCCGCTTTCACCGAATCCGCCAAAGCCCATTTCAGAAGTTGCAAGGTGAATGATTGTATCATTGATACAGCCGCCACCATAATTGCATCTTGAGGTTACATAGCGTGCTTCTTTCTTATTCTTAGTGAATATGTACAGAGCAAGCGGATGCATGTGCGCATTAACAGTGCTGACTGCCTCCTCGATAGAGTGAAATGTAAGTATAGGCATAAGCGGACCGAATATTTCTTCCTGCATCACAGCGTCGTCAAATGTAACATTATCCATTATCGTAGGTTCAATACGCAGTGAATCTGCATCTGATGCTCCACCAAGAACGACTTTGCTATTATCGATAAGACCGGATATTCTGTTAAAATGCTTTTCGTTAACAATTTTGCCATAATCATTGTTGTTAAGTGGAGAATCTGTAAACTGGCGCTTTGTTTCGTTGATAAGTTCTTTCACAAGCTGGTCCTTGATACTGTCCTGAACATATATGTAATCAGGTGCAACACATGTCTGCCCGCAGTTTAGAAATTTACCGAATACAATTCTTCTGGCAGCAAGTTTTAAGTCTGCAGATTCTGTCACTATACAAGGACTTTTTCCACCAAGCTCAAGTGTGACAGGTGTTAAATATTCTGCAGCTTTACGCATAACTTCTTTTCCTACAGCCTGGCTTCCCGTAAAGAATATGTAATCAAAATGTTCATTAAGCAGACAGGTGTTTTCAGACCTCCCACCAGTTACAACAGATACATAAGCAGGGTCAAATACTTCTTTTATTATGAGGCACATAACATCACTGACATAAGGTGAGTATGCACTTGGCTTAAGAATTGCAGTGTTTCCCGCAGCAATTGCATCAACAAGAGGTTCCATTGTCAGAAGAAATGGATAATTCCATGGACTCATAATAAGGACAACTCCGCGTGGGGATGGTTTCTTAAAACTTCTGGAATGAAATTGTGCAATGGGTGTTAGAACATTCTTCTCTTTGCTGAATGTCCGTATGTGCTTTAGCATATAAGATATTTCACTGAGAGTAAGCCCGACTTCACACATGTAACTTTCAAACTGGCTTTTGCCAAGGTCTTTATAGAGAGCATCAAATATTTCATTCTCATGTTTCTTAATTGCCGAATATAGTTTCTTTAAGGCATCGATTCTTACATTTACATCAAGTGTTGTACCTGTTAGAAAGAAATGTCTCTGCGATTGTACAAGTTTATTGATTTGTGTAGCTTCCATAATTATACCTCATTTTCAAGTGTATTATCGTTCATAAGTTTATAGTAGAACTGTTCGAGTTCCTTAGCGTCCATAAGAACCGGAACAGGGTAGAGAGGATTAGCCTCTTTGTCGGCATATCCAGCAAGCTTAGGAATATCCTCCTCTTTAATTACAGATATTGTATCACTAATATTAAATCTTGATTTCATATCTTTTACTGCCTGTATAAATGTGTTGGCAGCCTCTTCATCAGACATGCTATCATCAGCGATATTAGCAGCAATAGCAAGAGCATGCAGCTTTTTATGTATTTTTTTACCATAGCTTTCCAGAAGCATTGGGAGAATAACAGCATTGGCCAGACCATGAGGGACATTGTATTCACCACCAAGGGAATGCGCAATTGCATGGACATAGCCAACATACGATTTTGTAAATGCGCAGCCTGCATAATAAGCAGCTTTTAACATATTTTTTCGGGCGGTGATATTAGAGCCATCATTATATGCTGCATCAAGATTGCCGAATATAAGCTCTGTAGCCATAAGTGCATCTTTTCTTGTACCCGGAGTTGTTGAGTTTCCGATGTAGGCTTCAACGGCATGCGTAAGTGCATCCATTCCGGTAGTCGCGGTAATTGATGCTGGAAGCGAAAGAGTTACCTTAGGATCAAGAACTGCATATCTTGGAATGAGAGGAAAATCGTTGATAGCATATTTGTGGCGGGTTTCGGCGTCTACAATTACGGCGGCAAGAGTGGTTTCGCTGCCTGTTCCCGCTGTTGTAGGTATTGCAATCAGCAGGGGAAGCTTTGCGTGAACCTTAAGAATTCCTCCCAGTTTAGATAAAGGAGTATGAGGTCTTGTAACTCTTACACCCACAGCTTTGGCACAATCCATGCTTGAACCGCCGCCAAAACCTATTATACAATTGCAACTGTTATTTTTATATAATGTAAATGCTTCTTCTACAGTATCGGTAGTTGGATTTGCCACAGTTTTATCATATACATAATAGGTCAGACCGGCTTTTTTGAACTCATTTGTAAGCATAGAGAGAATTCCAAGATTTGCAATTCCAGGGTCGGTTATGATAAGAGGACATTCCTTTTTCTTTTTTTTAAGTATAGAAGGAATGTATGATAAAGAACCAATAATTTTAGGCTTTCTGTAAGGAAGAAAAGGCAATGCTATCTTAAATACAGTTTGAAAACTTCTGCAGTAAACTTTCTTGAAAATGTTCATGGTACACCTCTTTTGAATATAGAATAATTTGATTACCAAATTATAATCTTAATAATACCGGATGGCAAGATTTTTATATGAAATTTAATCTTGAATCTGCATACCATTGCTGTCCATATGGAAGTCCCGGGTAATAATAAGCTGTGAAATTGGAACAATTTCATATCCTTCCGATTGCAGGCCTGTTATTACAGATTCAAGTGCATCTGCGGTATATTTGGCACCATTATGCATTAATATTATTGAACCATTCTTAAGAGATTTGTGGTTGATGACAGTTTTAATTATATTGTCAGTTCCATAGTCCTTCCAGTCAAGACTGTCAACATCCCATTCAATAGGATAAAAATCACATCCATACACAGTGTTAATAAGTGTTGAATTGTAATCTCCATAAGGAGGTCTGAATAAGAAACTGTCATAGCCTGTAATTTCTTTGATTTTATTGGCAACATACATAATTTCGTCCTGTTGCTCGCTTACAGACAGCCGGCTCATTTCCTTATGATTATGGCTGTGATTGCCAAGATCATGTCCCCGGTTATAGATTTCAAGGACTTTATCAGGATAGCTGTCCACCCAGCCGCCTGTCATAAAAAAAGTTGTTTTAATATTATATTTATCGAGGATATCAAGAATTCTGATGGTATCTTCATCACCCCAGGCGGCATCAAATGATATGGAAACGTATTTTTTTGATGTATCTGTATCTTTTTTATGTTCAATATCAACACAATATATTGGAAGGTTACGGGAGCCTGCGGAGCAGTTTCCGGTAATTGAACCACCACCTATGCCATTTCCATGGTTACCTTTATCAAATGGGAGTACATTACTGGTATCATCAGCTGCTGATGAAATTGTTTCATTATTGTTGGCAGATGCATCAGAAGTGTATTGTGGCTGACTATCTGCTGTATCGGAGTTTGACTGGGGGTTTTTGTGGGTAATCAGGATATTTGTGATAATAATACCAAGAAACAGAAAATATATTGCCAGTATACGGACATGCTTGATTGAATAATGAGACATATTAATACCTCACGCTGAACTTAATATTAATATATATTTTTATTAAGCTGTTATGCATTTATAAAATAAATAAATGAAGAAAAACATTACTTTTGCACACAAAAGCGATAAAATGTAGTATATTTATAAAAGTTGGCAATAAGCCACAATAAGCATTATATAATAATAACGGAGGTTTCTTATGAGCAGATACACTAAGGACGATATATTCAGGATGGTAGATGAAGAAGATGTAGAGTTTATACGTCTTCAGTTTACAGATATTTTTGGAACACTTAAGAATATTGCAATTACTTCAAGCCAGCTTGAGAAAGCTCTTGATAACAAATGCATGTTTGATGGTTCTTCGGTCGAAGGTTTTGTAAGAATTGAAGAGTCAGATATGTATCTGTATCCTGACTATGATACATTTGAAATATTTCCTTGGAGACCACAGCAGGGAAAAGTTGCAAGACTTATCTGCGATGTTTATACACCGGATGGCAAACCTTTTGAGGGAGACCCAAGATGGATACTTAAGAAAACCATAAAAGAAGCTGCTGATTTAGGATATCGTTTTGATGTTGGTCCGGAATGTGAGTTTTTCCTGTTCCATACAGACGATAACGGACTTCCTACAACATTAAGCCATGAAAGGGCTGGATATTTTGATCTTGGACCTAATGATTTAGGTGAAAATATAAGAAGAGATATGGTTCTTACTCTTGAGGATATGGGATTTGAGATTGAGGCATCACATCATGAAGTAGCGCCAGCACAGCATGAAATTGATTTTAAGTATGATGAAGCTTTAAAGACAGCAGATAATATACAGACATTTAAGATGACAGTTAAGACTATTGCCAAGAGACATGGATTGTATGCTACATTTATGCCAAAGCCAAAGTTTGGAATAAGTGGTTCTGGAATGCATATTAATATGTCACTTGCAACAGAGGATGGTAAGAATATATTTGCAGATGAGAACGGGAAGCTTGGATTGTCAGATGATGCATATCATTTCATAGCAGGTGTTATGAAACATGCAAGAGGAATGGCTGCTATAACTAATCCGCTTGTTAATTCTTATAAGAGACTTGTACCAGGCTATGAGGCACCAGTATATATCGCATGGTCAGCCAAGAACAGAAGCCCTCTCATAAGAATTCCTGCATCAAGAGGTAATGGAACAAGAGTTGAATTAAGAAATCCGGATCCAACAGCTAATCCATATCTGGCACTTGCACTCTGCCTTGCATCAGGACTTGATGGAATTAAGAATAAACTCGAGGTTCCTGGAAGTGTAGACTGTAATATATATGAGATGACACCGGGAGAGAGAAGGGCAGCAGGAATAGAAAGTATGCCGGCAGATCTTAAAGAAGCTGTGGATTGTCTTGTTCAGGATGAATTCTTATGTGGTGTTCTTGGAGAACATATAACAACTAAATATGTCGAAGCTAAGATGAAGGAGTGGGAGAATTATACAACCAGAGTATCACAGTGGGAAATAGATGAATACCTTTACAAATATTGATAGAACATGGAAAATGTGTATGTTAATTGACAAGGAGTGAATAGATGTCCACATTGATTGTAGCATTCCCTAAGCTGGAGGAGGCTAAAGCAGTCAGGAATCTTTTGATTCACCGAGGTTTTGATGTCGCAGTTCCATGTACAAGTGGAGCACAGGCAATCAATCAGGCAGATTCTTTATCTGATGGAATAATTATCTGCGGATATAAACTATCAGATAATATGGTTTATACTGAATTATATGAATACAAACCTAAAAGTTTTGAGATGTTGTTAGTTGCATCACAGAATTTGTGGGAGGATTGCAAGGACAACGGAATTGTGTGCGCAGCAATGCCGATCAAGGTTAACGATCTTGTATCAACAATAGAGATGATGCTTCAGGCGCAGATAAGGCGCAGAAAGAAACAGAGGTCACAGCCAAGAAAGAGAAGCCCGGAAGAACAGAAGATAATAGACGACGCAAAGCATCTGCTTATGGAAAGAAATAATATGTCAGAGCAGGAGGCATTCAGATATATCCAGAAATGCAGCATGGATAGTGGCAATACGATGGTAGAGTCGGCAACAATGGTAATGGGAATATATCAGGATGCATAATGAATGTATTATCACAGATATCAGAAAAGGAGACAATGTATGAAGTTTACTAAAATGCACGGAGCAGGAAATGACTACATATATGTAGACTGCACACAGTCGGTAATTGATAATCCGTCACAGGCAGCTATAGAATTAAGTGACAGACATTTTGGAATTGGTTCAGATGGACTTATTCTTATAAAGAAATCAGAGAAAGCTGATTTTTTTATGGAGATGTATAATGCAGATGGTTCGCAGGGACAAATGTGTGGTAATGGTATAAGATGCGTTGGAAAGTTTGTGTATGATAACGGACTTACAGATAAAACAACAGTTACTATTGATACACTTGCAGGAGTTAAGACACTTGAATTAAAGCTTGGCGCTGATGGTAAGGTTGAAATTGCCAGAGTTAACATGGGAGCACCTATTCTTGAGGCAGCACAGATTCCAGTTGATACAGAGGGACTGAGCAGATATAAAGGCAGCCAGATAGAAACAATTGCAGGACAGGTTGTTAAGAGTCCTGTAGTGGATGAGACTATTGTTGTAGAAGGAAAGGAATACAAGGTGACAGCAGTTTCAATGGGAAATCCTCATGCTATTGTTTATCTTGATAAGGACATTGATATTAAGAAGTTTGAAATTGAAAAAATCGGACCTTTCTTTGAAAACCACAAAGCATTTCCAGAAAGAATCAATACAGAATTCATTCAGGTTGTGGATAAGAATAATCTTAATATGCGTGTATGGGAGAGAGGCTCTGGTGAGACACTTGCATGTGGTACAGGTGCATGTGCTAGTCTTGTTGCAACTGTTCTTAATGGAATGTGCGACACTACAGCATCACTTCATCTTCTTGGAGGCAACTTAAAGATTACATGGGATAAGGATGAAAACACCGTGTATCTTGAAGGACCTGCAAAGACAGTATTTACAGGGGAGGTAGACATTTAACATGATGACAGATATGACAATGGACAATTTTCTTACAGTATTATCTTCAAGTGAACCAGTACCTGGTGGCGGAGGAGCATGTGGATATGTGGCAGCAGTCGGTATGAGTCTCGGGAATATGGTGCTTGCACTTACTACAGGAAAGAAGAAGTACGCAGAGTATCAGGAAGAGATTGAGGCACTTATTGTTGAAGCAACAGATCTTACAAAGAAGCTTGCAGAGTGTATGGACAAAGATGCAGAAAGCTTTAAACCATTGGCAGCAGCTTATGGACTTCCTAAGGATACAGAAGAACAGATTAAAGCAAGAGAAGAGATTATGGCAAAGGCATTAGTTACAGCTTCAGAGGCTCCTCTTTCAATGATGGAGCTTATACTTGAAGCCATGAAGTTTATTGACCGCATATCCATAATTGGAAGCAGAATTGCAATCAGTGATGCCGGTGTTGGTATAACAATGTGTGAAGCTGCAATGAAAGGTGCATCACTTAATGTATTTATCAATACAAAGCTTATGAAGGACAGGGAACTTGCTGATGATATGAACTTCAGGGCAGATAGGCTGTTAGCTGAAGCTGCACAGATTGAAGAGGAAACATTTGGAAGAGTTATGGACGCTGTAAGACCATAAACAGGCAGGCAAAACAAGGAGGAATAATGGATACACTTAAAGGATTACCGGTTGCTAACGCCATTAATGATAAGATTATCGAAGAGATGAAGGACTGGAAGGGCGCAATTCCACATCTTGCGATTGTGCGTGTTGGTGAAAGACCAGATGATATGTCATATGAGCGTGGTGCTACGAAAAAGATGGAAAAAGTAGGATTCAGATGTACTTCATATACATTTCCTGCTGATATTGATAATGATACTTTCCAGAAAGAATTTGATAAGATTAATGAGGATGATGATATTGACGGAATTCTTCTTTTAAGACCTTTGCCAAAGCATCTTGATGAGAAGGCAATAGAAAACAGAATTGCAAGTGTGAAGGATCTGGATGGAATATCACCGATGAATCTTGCAAAAGTATTTGCGGGGGATGAGACGGGATATGGTCCATGTACAGCAGAAGCTGTAATTGAAATGCTGGACTATGCAGGCGTTGATTTAAAAGGCAAGAGAGCAGTGGTTATCGGACGAAGCCTTGTTATCGGCAAGCCGGTTGCAATGATGCTTATGAAAAAGAATGCGACAGTAACAGTATGCCATACTAAGACGGTTGATATGCCGGGAGTATGTAAGGACGCTGAGGTGCTTGTTGCGGCAGCAGGCGTTGCAAAGATGGTTGACAAGTCATTCGTTGCTGAGGGTGCTGTAGTTATTGATGTTGGAATAAATGTTGATGAAGATGGCAATCTGTGCGGAGATGTAGATTTTGATGACGTTGCAGGAAAAGCTTCTGTATGCACGCCGGTTCCGGGAGGAGTAGGTTCAGTGACAACATCAGTTCTTGCAAAACATCTGTTAAAGGCAGCTAAGGCAAGAAGAGTATAATAAGAGAATTAGAGCAGGGATTTTTATTTTTGAATAAAGTCCTTGCTTTATTAATCTTAAGATTGTATTATAGTTTGCGGTATAAATTGGTAGTACCAATTTATACCGCAAATTTTTTTGATGGAGAAAAGATATGAAATTACTAAGACAGTTTCTTATAATACTGGCCATTTCATTTGTAGGTGAAGCACTTAAATATCTGCTTCCTCTGCCGGTTCCAGCCAGCATATATGGAATGGTGATACTTTTTGTTGGACTTCTTACCGGACTTATGAAGCTTAGCTGGGTAAAAGATGCAGGGAAATTTCTTATAGCAGTAATGCCGGTTATGTTCATCCCGGCGGGAGTAGGACTTATGGCTTCTTGGGGGGTATTAAAGCCAATGCTTGTACCAGTGCTTGTTGTTACAGTTGTTGCAATAATTACAGTTATGGGAGTTACAGGGCATGTTTCGCAGATAATCATACGTGCTGACAGAAAGAAAGAATTACGCAAAGCGAGAAGAAATGAGGTTAATACTAATGAATGATTTTTTCAGGGAATCACTTTTTGCCGGAGTCACTTTAAGTCTTTTATCATACTTTATTGGTTCTGTGCTTAAGAAAAAGTTCAAGCTTGGAATATTCAATCCATTGCTTATATCAATAATAATAACAATAATAGTACTTGCAGTATCAGGTGTTGATTATGATGTATATAATCAGGGAGCTAAGTATCTTAGCTGGTTTCTTACACCGGCAACTGTATGTCTTGCAATTCCGCTGTATGAGCAGTGGAGTCTTCTTAAGAAGAATTACAAGGCAGTTGTTATTGGAATAGCCTCTGGTGTACTTACAAGTTTAACCACTGTGCTTGTATTATCTAAGATTATGAATTTAAGTCATGCTGAATATGTTACACTTATTCCAAAGTCAATAACTACTGCTATTGGTATGGGAGTATCTGAGGAGCTTGGAGGTTATGTGACAATCACAGTTGCAGTTATTGTTGTAACAGGGGTTCTTGGAAATATATTTGGCGAACTTATATGTAAAATATTCAGAATAAAAGAACCGATTGCCAAAGGACTTGCACTTGGATCAGCAGCGCATGCGATAGGAACAGCCAAGGCTATGGAGATGGGTGAAATTGAAGGTGCAATGAGCAGTCTGTCAATAGCAGTTGCAGGTATACTTACAGTTGCGCTTTCGTCATTATTTGCAGGATTTATGTAAAAGGAGGATAGTGTGAAAATATTATTTTCACACGCGGGATTTGTGCCTGCGCGCACTTGGCACAAACCTGTTATGCGCAAAAAGCGTGCGCGGAAAAGAGGTAGTATATGATAATCACGATTGCAAGACAATGTGGATGTATGGGTGACCAGATAGGAAAAGCACTGGCAGAGAAATATTTTATACCATTTTATGATAAGGAAGCAGTGTGCAGGCTGGCAAAGGAAAAAGGTCTGTATGAGAAGTATCCATATTTTTATGGTGAGATGCCTCTTGACATGATGCTGTATGCTGACACAATGGCAGGTGATGATACATCTGATAATGGAAAAACACCACGTAAGGCAATGGCTGAAATAATTGGCAATGAAAACTGTGTAGTTGTAGGAAGATGTGGGAATAATGCATTCCGACACAGAGAAGATGTTATATCAGTATTTCTTACAGGAAACAAAGAGAAAAGGGCAGAACTTATAGAAAAGAAGCATAATGTCAGTCCTAAGAAAGCAGTAAAGATAGTTGAAGATACGGATCTTAGAAGACGCACATATCACAATTATTATACAGGTGAAGAATGGGGAAATGCAGAATATTACGATATATGCATAGATGTTTCAAAGGTTGGGGAAGATGGTGCGTTAAGACTTATAGAAGCCTATATTAATGAGACAGGAGTGTTGTAATCTGAAGTAAGTCAACTAATAAAATGATAGAGAAAAGCGTGGAATCAGAGGCAGTCTTGTGATGAAGGGAAATATGAATCAGAAAAAGAATTCGCAGGAATACGAGAAGACAATTGAATACATTTATGAGCTTATGAAAAGCGGTAAGCTTACAATAGGAAGCAGACTGCCGACAGAGCGTGTCCTTGCAGAAACACTTGGAATAGGCCGCAATTCAACAAGAGAAGCATTAAGTATTATGCATGGTATGGGGCTTATAGAACGACGTCAGGGTTCTGGTAATTATATATCAGAGAATGTCGGGCAGTCTATAAAGCAGACTATATTAATGATGATTGCATTAAAGACTATTACTAAGCGGGAAGTATGTGAGTTCCGCCGGATGATGGAAAAGTCAGTATGTAGCGCAGTAATACATTCAGGACTTACAAAAGAGCAACAAGAAAGATTAAAAAGTCTGGTTGATCGGATGAACACAGTAACAGGTGATACACTTGTTGATACCGATAAAGCATTTCATGAGGAACTTATTGCTGATACAGGCAATAATCTGTGGATTACACTTATGGAAGCCGTTGTTGAAGTCTATCGTGAATGGATAGATTATGTCATAAAACATGCAGATGGAATTATAAAAAAGAAACTTTTAAAGACGCACGAAATGATATATGATAGCCTTATAAAGAAAGATATGAAAACACTTAATGAGGCAATTGATGATCATTACGATATAATCGAGAAACTGCTTGGCTAGATATGAAACTTAACAGCTGGTAATATATGAAAGTAGGAATTATCTTTCGGGAATGTGTCTTGGTGGATATTGGCATATTGTATTGCCCTGAGAACCTACTAAAGTACTGAGGAAAGAAAGATTAGTATGTATTCTGGAAGGTTCTATAGGAGTTAGAATAAATAGCAGGCATACGAAATTAATGATGGAATGAAATTTAGTAGGCAGAATACCGATGTGTAGAAAAGAAACTGGCATGATATTGAATGAAAAGCACAAGAATTACCTACTAAATATTAATTGAATCATAGATTAGTAGGTATTGTTGATTGAAGTAAGACTAAAAATATCAAAAAAGGCATACTAAATGCAAAAATATATATGTTTAGTGGGTTATAGCATATATGGCATATATATTAAGATGATTGTATGGTAAAACATTGCATAGCGGGGAGGATAAAACTATGAAATATAAAATTGTTATATTTGATCTTGATGGTACTATACTTAATACATTAGAAGATCTTGCGGATAGTACAAATTATGCTCTTTCAGTATATGATATGCCGGAGAGAACAATTGAAGAAATCAGACATTTTGTTGGTAATGGAATAAGGAAGCTGATGGAGAGAGCTGTGCCGCAGGGAACACCAGAAAGCATGATAGTCAAGGTACATGAGACATTTACAGAGTATTATAAAAAACATTGCGCAGATAAGACAAGGCCCTATGATGGTATAAAAGAACTTATCGAAAATATAAGAAATGCCGGGGTATATACGGCTGTTGTATCTAATAAAGCTGATTATGGGGTACAGACCTTGTGCAAAGATTATTTCCCGGGGCTTTTTGATTATGCGGTCGGGGAGAGAGAAGGCATAAGAAGAAAACCATATCCTGATAGCGTTAATGAAGTATTAAGACAGTTTGATGTTGATAAGACACAGGCAGCATATGTTGGGGATTCAGAGGTTGATATCCAGACGGCAGCTAATGCAGGAATGGACGTATGTATGGTCGGCTGGGGATTCCGGGATGAAGAGTTCTTAAAGGATAATGGGGCTGAGTTTGTTGTACACAGCCCGGAAGAAGCATGGGAAGTTCTTAATAAAAATTAGAAGACTGCATGAGGAGAATGATTGATAAATGCTATGATGATATTCTGTCAGATAATAAGGCTGACTGCAGTTCATGAAGCATAGGATTCTTACATTCGAGAATAAGTTCAGCTAATCCTTTAGTGATAAGCATAGCACCATCTTTGTTAAAATGTGTATTTTCAGAAACAGTTTCTGGCTTGGCGAGTTCTTTTAGAAAGTCGTCAGGCCATTTTCCTTTATTAATACCTTTTTTGATAGCGGTATATCTATGGATGTTATCATGTCCGATTTTTTCAAAGAGTTTAACTGAATAAGAAAACAGATCAAGTACAGGAGTGCATGTTGCTACACCAATCTGTTGCATGGCCCTTATATAGCTGAAATTATTGCCGCCGTGACAGCCAGGAGCGTCCATAATTGTTCCGTTGGCATTGAAAAATGTTCTTGCGGGTGCAGTTACTAATACAGGGATAGCATCATGTTTTCTTGCCATATCAATGAACTGTTTGATGAACCATTTGTAACTACCTTTGGAAGCGTCTTTTGAATATGGATAGTAGGTATCATACGGATAAGACTGATTTACGGCAAGAACACTATTAAGTACAGCCTGTTTATCAATTATGGAAGCATCATTATTAAGCGCCTCAATATATTCGGGAGGAATGTAATCTTTAGAAACCTTAACACCGGGTATAATTGGAAATATACCATTCTCATCAGGGGGTCCAAGTTCTACGAGACGATTGAACATAGATTTATAATCTTTAGAAGCATCATCATTATGACAGAATTCAACAAAGAGATAGTCACCGGGTTGAATGTGCCGGTCAATCTCATCAAATCTTCCTTCGTTGATAAAAAGCCTTGAACTTCTTCCTCCTTTTGCATAATTAAAAACATTTATATCTGATTTGAAAAAATATGGCAGAAACTGACCCCAGCCTGCAATAAACTCTTCGTCTGTATAATTCTGTACAATCGAATCCCCAGCAAGATAAATATTCATACATACCTCCTTGTTTTGCGAAGCAAAATGCGACTGCCCTTGCAGGAGCAGAGGTATTGCCTCCTTGTTTTGCGAAGCAAAATGCTTTCCGTGAATTAATTATAGTTCCAAATGCTTTGACAAACTACATATACTTTGAGATTATATTGATGAAAAACAGATATTTAATGTTTGTAACAGGGGGAGTAAATGCAGACAATAAGATATTACATAGCGTGGATGATAATAGCAGTCACATGCGTATTTGCAGCGATGTTTCTTGTGTCATGGGGAAAGGAAACATACCAATGGTACAACGCAAAGGACCTTGCTCATGATCAGATAGATAATTCATCACAATATGCAGAGGGCGCAATAAGACAGATTATTGCGTGCAGGTATGGTAAAGACACATATGAACCTGTGAAGATTAACAGTCCTGATAAACATGTTTATTATCTGGCAAGTGATGGGAGTGGGGATGGTAAGTGGATTATTATAAATGTGCCAGAAAGAAATGCGGAAAATTTTGAGGCACAGTTTGATAAAAATTCATACACAGGAATATACAGGTATAAGATAAAACCAACCAGAGTAACGGATGATTATGGTGTTGATAATATTGTGAAATTATATACTGATAAAGCTGTATCTGGATATGAGTTTAATCAGGACAGACATCAGATAGTAACTGATTATTACATTGATTATGCACCAGAAGAAACACAGCTTAGTGTATGGAAACTGTTTCTTTCAGTAACACTTATAGTACTTGCTATTCCAAGCATATCTACAGTAAGGGCTGTTGGAAAACATGATGCGTTCGAGTACATAACAGATCCGGATGAATATTGCAGACAGCGGATAGAATTGATAGACAAAAGAATTGATTCGGAAGATAATATTGAAGTTCTTGAGTCTGAACTGGAAAGCGTGTATGAAAACAACAGGATATACAGAAAAAAATACATTTCGTGTGAATTTCAACTGATATCAGCCATGATAGTGGTGGTAATAACAGGAACCAGTCTGTGGCTGGCATTTACAAGAATTGAGTATAGGAATCTGCTCACAGACGGAATATTTGGTTTATTTGTGGGTAATTGTGCAAATGCTTTCAGATGTGTCAGAAATCTTGTGGAAAACCAATATAACAGAATGTCAATTCTTTTAGCGGTCCAGACTGGAGAAACACCAATAAAGGCGGAGATGTTTATCAATGAAGTGCTGATTACCAGATATGAAAACAGGATAGCCCAGCTTAATGCAGAAAAAGAAAACAATAACAAGACTGAGAACAACATAAAATAAGAATGTATTCTCAATATAATTGTGATATAATGAGCGTTAGTGAGGGGGAACATGCATGTTCATCCCGAGCGGCGAATGGCGATCATGGACAAAGTTCATGATATAATGTAGAAAAATATATGTACGAGGAGAATTTAATATATGTATGAATTTACACCAGATTGTATGATTCACATTGACAGTATTGATGATGAACATAGAAAACTGTTCCAGATGCTTAATGAAGCGTTTGCACTGGTAAAGGAAACAGATAATGCTTCGGCTATTGCAAAGAATCTTCTGGCTAATCTTAAGGATTATGCTGTTACACATTTTGCACATGAAGAGGAATATATGAAGAGTATTAATGACCCTGAACTGCCAATACAGCAGAGAGAACACAAAGCATTTGCTGATAAGATTAATTCGTTCACGATAGATGAGACAGCACCAGAGGCAGCAAGAAATTCACTTAATGAGCTTCTTCTTTATCTTACCAGATGGCTTTACAGCCACATCTTAAGCAGTGATATGATGATTGGCAAGATGGCACCAGAGACAAATGTTGATGATGCATTTGCATTTACAGAAAAATACATAACAGGAATTGAGCTTGTCGACGAGGAGCATAAGCATCTTTTTGATATTATCAGAGACACTAATGATGTTATACATGCAGAACTTCTTCATGATAAATATGATGAAATTATGAGACTTCTGGCAGAGCTTAAAGATTATACAGAGTCACATTTCAGCGATGAAGAGGAATTGATGAAGAAAATAGGATATCCTGAACTTGAAGCACAGCAAAGAGCTCATGCAGCATTTGTTGAGAAGCTTGTTAATATTGATTTCAGGGAGCTTGAGGCAATGGACGATAATCAGGAGGAATATCTTATGGATCTCATCGGATTCCTGCTAGGCTGGCTGTCTAACCACATTCTTGCATCTGATAAGAAGATTGGTAAATATGTGAAAGAACATGCGATAGAAATTCAATAAAAATTAAATAAAAAGTGACCGAATGATGAAGTTGATTACGAGAGGCTGTATAGTCTCTCGTTTCTTTTTACTCAGTCGAGTGGATATTTCCAGAGGAGACAATTGAATGAATTTACCACAGAATGATTATCAGATTCTTAGGTTGACGAAACATTTTTATAATGCATATCCTAATCCGCCATATAGAGAAGTATTAAAGAAGAATCAGAGAGCATATAACTGCGTATTATTTCAGACTCATTATGACTTTTTTATATGCATTCCATATAGAACAGAAATACATCATCCATATGCTTTTCATTTTTCAAAACCAAAAGATCTAAAGCACATAAATCGGGATTGGACTATAGTAAAATAATCATTATAACTAAGACAAATTATTTGGATTCTACAGATGCTATCGTTGATAAAGATGAGTATAATGAGACGATGATAAATTTAGAACGGATAAAAAAAGATGCACTTGATTATGTAGAAGAATATATGGAATGTATGAATGGGAAAAGAAAGCTATATAAAAAAATGTTTGATAGAAAATATGGATTTTCAACATTACAATATTTTCATAAAGAGTTAGGGACAGAAGTCTTGAAACAGACATAAATGGATTTATTATGAACATGGCAGTCTGCTTTTTAGATTGATAAAAAGACATGATATACTAATATTTACAATGGGGGGGGGTAAAGTGCTATAATCTTCACGATAATTCTATGTAAGAGTTGTATAATATGAGAATGAGGAGAGGATTAAAATGCAGACAAGAAAAATAGCATGTGCAGTAATGGGAGCATTGATGATTACATCAGTATTAGTAGGATGTGGGAAGAAGGAGAATGCAACAACTGCTGGTAATGAAGTGAACTCACAGGTTAGCCAGACGCGGGAAAGTAGTTCTAAGAGTGAAGAAAAACAGACAAGTTCAAGTGAAGCGATGTTAGAGAGTAAAGGTGAAAATTTTACAGGATATACAGCACAAATACCTAATGGATATAAAAAAATAGGAAATTCAGGGAAAATAATATTTAATGCAAATGATAAGGTTGATTTGTATATATCAAAAATTCTGGATACAAAGAAAACGGAGCCATTATCAGATATAACTAAAGAAAAGATATCTGAGTATATATCACAGCATGTATGGACTGATGATGGTATTTCAGAACAAATAAGTGGATATACAAAGAATGTTCCAGTGACAATTACTTCTGCTATTGATACAGAAGTTAATGGAATAAAGATGAAGAAGTTTGAAGGAAAGCTTACATTGGCTAAGTCAAGCAGTGATACAGATACAACATGGGATTGTTATATATATGGATATGTATTTGAAACAAGGGTAAATACTATGGTGTTTTATGGACTTGAGCAGGAGCAGTCACAGCCAGCAGATAAGATTGCTTTAATAAAGAAGAATGTGGATGCAATGGTTCAGACAATACAGATTAATAAGTAATCAAGAATAATGAGAAAAGTACCATCATGATTCATAAAAATGTATATTAATTTCATACAGGGAAAATTCGCACTTGAAAAGTGATATTGACTATGTTATCATTCAACTATATGAATATATCAATGACTATGAAAGAGACTTCTTTTCATGGAACCTGACAGGAAAGTGATGCCACCGACTGAAAGCATACGCAGGGAATTGTTAAGAGGAACGCTCTGGAGTTGAATGGTTGAGCAGCCGGGGAACGGCTGGGTAGGTCATTCCGTTACACGCGTTAAGTGCAATGAGATGAAAGGTTTAAGAGCTTTTCAAAGCGGGTGGTACCGCGGATAACATAAGTTTATTCGCCCCGGGATGTTTTTTGCATCCCGGGGTTTTAGTTTTTTCTGGGATGTAGTTATATTAAACAGAAATCGGACAGGACATAACATTTTGCCTGTCCAGAAAAGAAAGGAGATTGCAATGGCAAACATGTACAGAGATGTTAACTTAAGTGAAGTTAATGAAAGTTACATCGGCAAAGAATTAAAGGTTGCAGGATGGGTTGAGAATATCCGTGACCACGGAGGAGTTTCATTTATTGATTTAAGAGATATGTATGGAGTACTTCAGGTAGTACTTCGTGATACAACATTACTTGATGGTATTCACAAGGAAGAGTGTATCGCTATTGAAGGTATTATGGAGCAGAGAGATGAGGAAACTTACAATCCTAAGATTCCTTCAGGAACAATTGAACTTGAAGCTAAGAAGATTACAATACTTGGACAGGTATACCAGCAGCTTCCATTTGAAGTACAGACCTCAAAGGAAGTAAGAGAGGATGTCCGTCTTAAATACAGATATCTTGATTTAAGAAACCAGAAGGTTAAGGATAACATGATATTCAGATCAAAGGTTATCGCATTCCTTCGCCAGAAGATGACAGACATGGGATTTTTAGAAATCCAGACACCAATCCTTTGTGCTTCATCACCAGAGGGCGCAAGAGATTATATTGTACCTTCAAGAAAATATAAGGGCAAATTCTATGCTCTTCCACAGGCACCACAGCAGTATAAGCAGTTACTTATGGTATCTGGCTTTGATAAATATTTCCAGATTGCACCTTGCTTCAGAGACGAGGATGCAAGAGCTGACCGTTCACCAGGAGAATTCTATCAGTTAGATTTCGAGATGAGCTTCGCTACACAGGAAGATGTATTCAGAATTGGTGAAGAGGTTCTTACAGAAACATTTGCAAAATTCGCTCCAGAAGGATACGAAGTTACACAGGCACCTTATCCAATCATCAGCTACAAGCAGGCAATGCTTGAGTTTGGTTCAGATAAGCCAGACCTTCGTAACCCACTTAGAATTATTGATCTTTCAGAATTCTTTAACAAATGTACATTTAAGCCTTTCCAGAACAAGACTGTAAGAGCAATCAATGTACATGCAAAGCTTTCAAAGGGTCAGCATGAGAAGTTACTTAAGTTCGCTACAGGAATCGGAATGGGCGGACTTGGATACCTTGAAGTCCTTGAAGACGGAAGCTACAAGGGACCAATCGATAAATTTATTCCAGAAGAACTCAAGGGAGAAATCAAAGACCTTGCAGGACTTCAGCCAGGAGATACAATCTTCTTTATCGCTGATAAGGAAGACAGAGCTGCATACTTTGCAGGCCAGATCAGAACAGAACTTGGTGAAAGACTTGATCTCATTGAGAAAAATGCATACAGATTCTGTTATGTTAATGACTTCCCAATGTTTGAGAAAGATCCTGAAACTAAGAAGATTGGATTTACACATAATCCATTCTCAATGCCACAGGGTGGACTTGAGGCACTTAATACAAAAGATCCTCTTGATATTCTTGCATACCAGTATGATATCGTCTGCAACGGTGTAGAGTTATCATCAGGCGCAGTCCGTAACCATGACATGCAGATAATGGTTAAGGCATTTGAGATTGCCGGATATGATGAAGAAGTATTAAAGGCAAAATTCGGAGCATTATACAACGCATTCCAGTTTGGTGCACCACCACACGCAGGTATGGCACCAGGCGTTGACCGTATGATTATGCTCCTTAGAAATGAAGAAAATATCCGTGAGATAATTCCATTCCCAATGAGTGGAACAGCACAGGATTTAATGTGCGGAGCACCAAATGAGGTAACAGAGCAGCAGCTTAGGGAAGTTCATATTAAGGTTAGGGATTAGTGGACATACGGACGGCTGCGAGGTTTATAAGTTCACCGCAAGGCACGCTCTCGCTGCTTGGATACTCGCAGCGGACACTAGGTTCGCTGGGATTTGTTGGCACTTTGTGCCAACTGTCCCAGCTTACCAAGTGCCGGCGGCTCCAAAGCACCTTGCTTGCGAACTTATAAAACCTCGCTGCCTGCTCGTTGACCACCAATACCTGACTTAATACAAACTCCTCTGATGGAAAGAAAGTAGAGATCCCCACAACACTTCGCCCAACGGCGACGAGCAATGCGATGTCGTGCGCTCGTTCCGGGGCAGATGTGTGAGCCTGGAGAAATTGGATAAAGCGTGAACAAGACACTTTGGAGCCGCCGGCACTTAGCGAACAGCGGCGGTTCTCTGAAAGAGAACTGGCCGCTGTGAGGTTAGTGTCCGTTGCGAGTCTTCAAGTAGCGTAAGCGTGTCTTGTGATGATTTATCCAATTTCTCCAGACGTATATATGACAACGAAAGGAGACGCACACATGGCTAATGTAATTAGTGATGAGACTATTGAGTATGTTGGTATCCTTGCCAAGCTTGAACTCTCTGATGAAGAGAAGGAAGCTGCCAAGAAGGATATGGCGAGCATGCTTGATTATATTGACAAGCTCGGTGAGCTTGATACTACAGGGGTAGAACCTATGTCACATGTGTTCCCTGTTAATAATGTAATGAGAGAAGATGTTGTTACTAATGGTGACGGAAGCGAGGCAACTCTTGCTAATGCACCTGAATGTAATGAGTCAGGATTTATTGTACCTAAAACTGTTGAATCATAGAAAGGACGCATATGAGTTTATTAGATTATACAGCTGTTGAACTGGCTGCTAAGATTAAAGCGGGTGATACAACAGCAACAGAGGCTATGGAAGCTGTCATTGCACAGATTGAAAAGTCTGAGGATGAGCTTAACTGTTATGTCACATTTGACAAGGAAAAAGCTCTTGCAGCAGCTAAGAAAGCAGATGAGGATATCAAGGCAGGTAAACTTACAGGACCTTTAGCCGGAGTTCCATTTGCAATTAAAGATAATATGTGTACAGAGGGCATGCTTACTACATGCTCATCAAAGATACTTGGTAATTTTGTTCCAACTTACACAGCAGACGCGGTTGTGAGACTTCAGAATGCCGGAGCAGTAATTATCGGAAAGACTAACATGGATGAATTCGCAATGGGTTCTACAACTGAGACAAGTGCATTTGGCGCAACTAAGAATCCACGAAATCCTGAGCATGTACCAGGTGGTTCATCAGGCGGTTCTGCAGCAGCAGTTGCAGCAAATGAGTGTTTTGCAGCACTTGGTTCTGATACAGGCGGATCAATAAGACAGCCGGCTTCATATTGTGGCGTTGTAGGCTTAAAACCAACTTACGGAACTGTTTCACGTTACGGACTTATTGCTTATGGTTCATCTTTAGACCAGATTGGACCTTTATGTAAAGATGTAACTGACTGTGCAACTATCATGGAAGCTATTGCAGGCAAGGACGATAAGGATTCAACATCTATCGGAAGAGAAGATTATTCATTTACAAAGGCATTAGTTGATGATGTTAATGGAATGAGAATCGGTATTCCAAGAGATTATTTTGGTGAAGGTCTTGACCCTGAGGTTAAGGAAGCTGTTCTTAATGCTGCCAAGGTTCTTGAGAGCAAAGGCGCAATTGTGGAAGAGTTTGACTTAAGCCTTGTTGAGTACGCAATCCCTACTTACTATACAATCGCAGCAGCAGAGGCAAGCTCTAACCTTGAGCGATTTGATGGTGTTAAATACGGATACAGAACTAAAGAATACGAAGGACTCCATAACATGTATAAGAAGACCCGTTCAGAAGGCTTTGGTCCGGAAGTTAAGAGAAGAATTATGCTCGGTTCTTTCGTATTAAGTTCAGGATATTATGACGCTTATTATCTTAAGGCATTAAGAGTTAAGGCTCTTATTAAGAAAGCATTTGATGAAGCATTTGCAAAATATGATGTAATTCTTGGACCTGTTGCACCAACAACAGCACCAAAGCTGGGTTCATCACTTTCTGACCCTATTAAGATGTATCTTGGAGATATCTATACTATCTCTGTAAATCTTGCTGGACTCCCGGGACTTTCCGTTCCATGCGGTAAGGATAAGAATGGTCTTCCAATCGGCTTACAGCTTATTGGAGACTGCTTTAAAGAAAATAATGTTATCCGTGCAGGCTATGCTTATGAGCAGGCACGAGGAAGATTTGAATAGGAGGGAGGCATAAGTATGAAAGATTATGAAGTTGTAATCGGACTTGAAGTCCATGTTGAATTAGCTACTAAGACAAAGATTTTCTGCGGATGCTCAACTGAGTTCGGTGGAGCACCTAACTCACATACTTGCCCTGTGTGTACAGGTATGCCGGGTTCTCTTCCTGTTCTTAATAAGAAGGTTGTTGAGTATGCAGCAGCAGTAGGACTTGCAACTAACTGTACAATTACACAGGACTGCAAGTTCGACAGAAAGAATTATTTCTACCCTGATAACCCACAGAATTATCAGATTTCACAGCTTTATCTTCCAATCTGCCGTAATGGTCATGTTGATGTCAAGTTAGCAGATGGAACAGAAAAGACGATAAGAATCCATGAGATTCACATGGAAGAGGATGCAGGAAAGCTTGTTCATGATGAGTGGGAAGGAGTTTCATTTGTAGACTTTAACCGTTCAGGTGTACCTCTTATCGAAATCGTTTCTGAACCAGATATGCGTTCAGCAGAAGAAGTTATTGCTTACCTTACTAAGTTAAGAACAACAATCCAGTATCTTGGAGCTTCTGACTGCAAGCTTCAGGAAGGTTCTATGAGAGCCGATGTCAACCTCTCTGTAAGAGAGCGTGGTTCAAGCGAGTTCGGAACAAGAACAGAAACTAAGAACCTCAACTCATTTGCAGCGATTGAAAGAGCAATTAAGGCCGAGACGGCAAGACAGATTGACTTAATCGAGGCAGGCGAGAAGGTTGTTCAGGAAACAAGAAGATGGAATGACGATAAGGAATATTCTTATGCTATGCGTTCAAAGGAAGACGCGCAGGATTACAGATATTTCCCAGACCCAGACCTTGTTCCAATTCACATCAGTGATGAATATTTAGCAGAGCTTAAGGCTAAGCAGCCAGAGTTCAAGGATGAGAAGAAAGCCCGTTATATGGAAGAATTTGAGCTTCCTGAATATGATGCAGAGATTCTTACGGATTCTAAGAAGTTTACAGAAATCTTTGAGGAAGCTACAGCAATCTGCAACCAGCCAAAGAAGGTTTCTAACTGGATCATGGGCGAGACAATGAGACTCATGAAGGAAGAATCAGCTAAGACTGGCAGAGAATTCAGAGCCGAAGAATTAACATTTTCACCAGCCAGCCTTGCTAAGATTATTACTCTTGTTGAGAAGAAGGAAATCAACAATGCAGCAGCTAAGGAAATATTTGAACATGTATTTGCTGAAAATGTTGATGTTGACGCATATGTTGAGGAACATGGTTTGAAGCAGGTTAATGATGAGGGCGCATTAAGAGCAACAGTCGAGAAAGTTATTGCTGATAACCCACAGTCAGTTGCCGATTACAAGGGCGGAAAGAAGCAGGCAATAGGTTTCCTTGTTGGACAGACTATGAAGGCAATGCAGGGCAAGGCTAATCCGGGAATGGTTAATGCTCTTTTACAGGAGCTTTTAAAGTAACACATAAACTTAAAACAAGAAGGAGATGTGTCATGAAAAAGGTTGATTTTGATGTTAAACTGCCAGCATTTGTTGACAGAGTTGTATATGTTAATAATTATGGTGCAAGACCATACTGCTATACTATTGAAGATGCATCAAGAAATGCTGATGCAATAAACAGGGCAATTAACTATATTTCAGAGAAGGGCGGCGGAACTGTTGTGATTCCTGAGGGAATCTGGTTTACAGCGCCAATCGAGATTAAGAGCGATGTTGAGTTAAGAATTGAGAAGAATGCAATACTTAAATTTTCTAAAGATATTGACCAGTATCCACTTATTATCACTAACTATGAAGGTCAGGAGTGTATAAGAGCAAAGTCTCCTATCACAGCTGAAAATGCTATTAACATCGGTATAACCGGTGGCGGTGTTATTGATGGAAGCGGTGATCTGTGGCGCCCTGTAAAGCAGTTTAAAATGACTGAAAGACAGTGGCAGGAACTTATGAAAAAGAGCCAGTATACTTTGGAGACAAAGGAAGGCGGCATATGGATGCCAACAGAGAGTTCATTCAAGGGTAATGAACATAATATCCAGCTTGATGCCGAGAATGCACTTGAGAAAGCAAGTGAGTATTATGATTTCTACAGACCTGTAATGGTAAGCCTTCGTCACTGTAAAAGAATTCTTCTTGATGGCGTAACATTTATGAATTCACCGGCATGGAATATCCATCCATTCTTCTGTAAGAATCTTACAGTAAGAAATGTTACGGTGAGCAATCCATATTATGCGCAGAACGGTGATGGAATTGATGTTGAATCATGCAAGAAGGTTCATATACATAACTGTACATTTGAAACAGGTGATGATGCAATCTGTTTAAAGTCGGGCAAGAATGCCGTAGCAAGACAGATTGAAGGACCTTGTGAGGATGTATATATCCATGACTGCCTTGTTAATAAGGGACATGGCGGCTTCGTTATCGGAAGTGAGATGAGCCGTGGTATTAAAAATGTACTGGTAGAGAATTGTACTTTCCTTGGAACTGATGTCGGAGTCCGCATGAAGAGCGCACTTGGACGAGGTGGCGTTATCGAAAATATTAACATAAAGAATATTAATATGGTTGATATTAAGGATCAGGCAATTATTCTTACAATGTCATATGTTCTTAATTCTCTTAACAGAGATGAAGAAATTAACGGAATCGACAAAGACGACATTCCTTATATTAAGAATATTAATTTTGAAGGAATTAACTGCCTCGGAGCTAAGGAAGCAGTTGTTATAGAGCCGTTAAAGGATATGCCTGAGACAATAACAGACATACACATCAAGGCTTCATCGTTTGTTACAAGTGGCGAGAATCGTGTTGGATGCGACTGCCTTAAGAGTGAAGAGACAACTTATGAGATAGTATAAAATTAATCCCAGCGGCACTGATTATGTGCTGCTGGGATTTTTGTATTGTGTCCCTTATATTGTATTAGTTTCCAACTTCTTCCTGAATTAATTCTAACGCATATGAGTCAATCAGCAGGTACTGATTTTTATACAGAATGGCAGAAAATTGCACAATAGGCAGTTCCTCTGATGTTCCATCTTTATATTGTACTTCAAGCACATATCTGACAGTTGAATCTTTATCATTATATAAAGTGACCGGGGGTGAAGGCTTATATGCTAAAGCTTCTGTTAACTCATTGAGCTTATCATCAGTGAAAACGGCAGTCTTATGATTATACTTGTTAGTTACAGTAATGCTTTCGGCATTATCTATGGTAATGGTAACAAGGGTTTTATTATATATGCTGTCGAGGTATTCTGAAACGCCCTTTGAGGATTTGCCAACTGTCCGGTATGTTTTATTGTTAATATCAATTCTGTCATTTAATGGAACAATGCTGTTGGTATGATTGTCAGTATCAGTATATTGTATTCTGTATGTCCATCCAGTCGATTGAGGATACCGCCAAGGTATAATGGTTATATCTTCTATCATATCAATTAACTGAGACTGTTCGTCTGGTGTCAGGCTGATTTCGTTACCTTCTCTTACTATTGAAAGATTACTGTTGTCTGATATATTAAGCTTAATGTGATGGGTATTTAATAATATTATTGAAATTATTATTGAGATAATTATTAAAAGAATTATTAAAGCTGCACCAATTAAGAGAAATATTCTTTTCTTATTCATAACAATCCTTCTTTCCGGCCTGTTTTTAGAGAATCATACGAGCAATATTCTATTCTTTTTCCAGTTCAGCTTCATATTCATCGAATATGTAACCAAGAATCGGTGCCATGCCAACGAATTCACAGCCATAAAGGTAATTGTCAGTTCCTTCAATTGGCTGGCTTCTTATAATCTTGATAACACTGTAGAGAGTGTCTGGTTCAGAACCAAGATTAAGAGCAGCATTGAAATAGAAATTGATTGGAAGCATGCTTTTTGATTCAAATGCTATTCCGCCTTCAGAGATATTGGTAACTGTAATAGGGGAATCGAGATTCTTAATCTCTTTATTATCCTGATTGAATAATGATGAAACATTGAGCTTTAAATCAGCCTTCATTCTTTTAAATCGTCTTTTTTCCATTCCATTAGCCATAATAAAAATCTCCCATCTTAACATTATTATCTGAGTGGATGAAACACTCATTGAATCTGACTATAAATATATTTTAATAATACACTTTTGTGTTACATTGTGCAATGTATTATTACCACCAGATAAAGTCTATTGATTTTGAATGATTGCTGGTATATAATATTTTTGTTTGTTTTTAGACCGCATAAATACTAAGGTCTGATAACTTTTTAACTAATAATTTTATTAAGAAGAAAAGGATGGATGAACTCATGGGAAAATGTGAATTACTCTATGAAGGAAAAGTAAGAGAAGTATATGATTGCGATGACAAGCTTGTTATGGTTGCTACAGACCGTATTTCAGCATTTGATCACATTTTAAAGAATAAGGTTACAGAAAAGGGAGCAATTCTTACGCAGATGTCAAAGTTCTGGTTTGATTATACTAAGGACGTTGTTGCTAATCATATGGTTTCGGTTGATGTTAATGATATGCCAGAGTTCTTCCAAAAGGATGAATATATTGGAAGAAGCATGCTTTGCAAGAAGCTTACAATGCTTCCTATTGAGTGTATTGTAAGAGGATACATTACAGGCAGTGGCTGGGCTAGCTACAAGGAGAATGGAACAGTCTGTGGAATTAAACTTCCAGAAGGCCTTAAGGAATCAGAGAAGCTTCCTGAACCAATCTACACACCAAGTACTAAGGCAGAGATTGGCGACCATGATGAGAATATCTCATTTGAGAAGAGCATTGAAGTTCTTGAAAAGCAGTTCCCAGGCAAAGGACTTGAATATGCAACTAAGATTAAGGATGCAACTATCACTCTTTACAAGAAGTGTGCAGAGTACGCTTTAAGCAAGGGTATTATTATTGCAGATACTAAGTTTGAATTTGGACTTGATGAGAATGGAGAAGTGGTTATTGGTGATGAAATGCTTACACCAGACAGTTCAAGATTCTGGCCATTAGAAGGATATGAGGCAGGAAAGAGCCAGCCTTCATATGACAAGCAGTTTGTAAGAGACTGGTTAAAGGCTAATCCAGATAGTGATTATTTACTTCCAGATGATGTAATCGAGAAGACAGTTGAGAAGTACAAGGAGGCATATAAGCTTCTTACAGGCAAGGATTTTTCCCGCAAATAATCATGGTCAATAAGGAATGGAGAATTATGAATCAGATTGATATTAATGACAGCTACTATGCTGAGGATGAACTTCATGAGGAATGCGGAGTCTTTGGAGTATATGATTTCGATGGTAATGATGTTGCATCTACAATATATTATGGTCTTTTTGCCCTTCAGCACAGAGGACAGGAAAGCTGCGGTATAGCAGTCAGTGACACAGAGGGACCTAAGGGAAAAGTTCTTTCCTATAAAGATATGGGACTTGTTAATGAAGTCTTTAATCCGGAAAAGCTTGAAAAGCTTGAGGGTAACATTGGAGTTGGACATGTAAGATATTCAACAGCGGGAAGCAGCAGCCGTGAGAATGCACAGCCACTTGTTCTTAATTATGTCAAGGGAACTCTTGGTATGGCACACAATGGCAATCTTCTTAATGCAGTTGAACTCCGTGAGGAGTTGTCTTATACAGGAGCTATCTTCCAGACAACTATTGATTCAGAAGTTATTGCATATCTGATTGCAAGAGAAAGACTTAATGTTCCTACAGTCGAGGATGCTGTTTTAAATGCAATGAAAAAGATTAAAGGTGCTTACTCACTTATCGTAATGAGTCCAAGAAAACTTATTGGAGCAAGAGATCCATTTGGATTTAAGCCATTATGTATCGGTAAGAGAGATAATGCATATTTCTTATCATCAGAGACATGTGCACTTGATACTGTTGGTGCTGAGTTTGTAAGAGATGTTGAGCCGGGTGAAGTTGTTACTATCACTAAAGACGGAATTAAGTCTGATAAGTCACTCTGCCAGAAAAATAAAGCCAGATGTATATTTGAATATATATATTTTGCAAGACCAGACAGCAAGATTGATGGAATGGGCGTATATGAGTCAAGAATTAATGCAGGAAGAATCTTAGCAAAGACTCATCCGGTAGATGCTGATATTGTTGTTGGTGTCCCAGAATCTGGTAATCCGGCAGCACTTGGCTTTTCAATGGAATCAGGAATTCCTTATGGCAATGCATTTATTAAGAATAACTATGTTGGACGAACATTTATTAAGCCTAAGCAGGCTCAGAGAGAGTCAAGTGTTAAGGTTAAGCTCAATGTGCTTAAGGAAGCGGTTGCAGGAAAGAGAGTAGTCATGATTGATGACTCAATTGTACGAGGAACAACAAGCGCTAGAATTGTCAGCCTTCTTAAGGCAGCAGGTGCTAAGGAAGTTCATGTAAGAATCAGTTCACCGGCATTCCTTCATCCATGTTATTTCGGTACAGATATCCCATCGGAGGATCAGCTTATTGCTTCAGGCCATACAGTTGATGAAATCTGCAAGCTTATAGGAGCAGATTCATTAGGTTATCTTGAGGTTGATAAGTTAAGTGAGATGATATGTGGTGGCACAGGATTTTGTGATGCATGTTTCACTGGTAATTATCCAATTGAACCGCCGACAATTGATATTCGTGGTGAGATGGGCTGATAATTATTCATATATGTGTGAATAAAGCACATATATGCTGGATATGAGGTTGATTTTTGGAGAAATACCTACTAATTTTAGATGATGTAGTGGTTTAGTGGGTATTTTTGAACAGAATAACATTATATTTTAAGTAAAATGCCTACTAAAAGCATGCAAAGTGTTTTTCAGTAGGCTTTTTTGATGAAAAAAATCAACTATTATAGTTGTCAAAATTGAAAAATGCATACTAAACGACAGGATATATAATTGTTAGTAGGTATCAGGATAAAATTACAAGAAAAAAGGGGACTGCAATGAGTTATTTTCCATTTTTTAGAGAAATAAAAGGGGACAGATGTCTTGTTATAGGTGGCGGCAAGGTTGCAGCAAGAAAGATAAACAGATTAAAAGATTTTGGTGTGAAGATTATAGTTGTTGCACCTTCTGTTGATTCAGATATAGAGGCAATGGCAGAGGAATATACACATATAAGCATTGAAAAACGTGTGTTTTGTGAGCGGGATATTGAGGATGCAAGTTTTGTTATAGCAGCAGCTGGGGAAGAAGTGGATAAAGAAGCTGCAAGATTGTGCAAAGAAAATGGAATTCCGGTTAATGTTGTGGATAACCAGGAACTATGCGATTTCATATTTCCTTCAATTGTACATAGAGGGGATCTGGTGGCTGGATTTGTTACAGGTGGAAAAAGTCCACATGTTGCAGCTAAGTTAAGAAGAGATTTTGAGGCAAATGTATCTGATAATATAGAGATTATATTGGATTATCTTTCAGAAATCAGAGCACTTGCTAAAGATAAAATAGCTGATGACAGGAAAAGAGCATCATTTATAAGAGAAGTTTCAGAATTCTGTATGAAAGCTGACAGGGTGTGCAGCAGTGAAGAAGAGAAGGCTTTTTTACAGAAATATATTAATGGGCAGACTGAGAATGTATTACCAGGGGCTGCTTTGGTAGGTGCAGGCTGTGGTTCATATAAATTGATAACGCTTAAAGGACTGGCACAGATAAGAAAGGCAGAAGTTATAATATATGATGATCTTATTGATGAACATCTGCTTGAATTCGCCACAGAAAGTTGTGAACTTATATATGCAGGTAAGAGAAGCGGAAGACATTCAAAGGCACAGGAAGAGATTAATGAATTGCTTGTACAGAAGGCATTGGAAGGGAAATATGTTGTAAGATTAAAGGGCGGAGATCCGTATGTCTTTGGAAGAGGAGGTGAAGAGGCGCTTGCTCTTAAAGAACATGGAATACCAGTTCGCGAAGTCCCAGGAGTTACTTCCAGCATAGGATTGTGCGGAATGGCAGGAATACCGGTTACGCACAGAGGCGCAAGCCGGGGGTTTCATGTGATTACAGGACACACAGCAGATAATCTGCCACCGGAAATTGAAGAAATCAGGTGGAAGTCATATGCAAAGCTTGATGAAACATTTGTATTTCTTATGGGATTAAAGAGTATTGATATAATCACAGAAAAGCTTATGCACTACGGAAAGCCTTCGGATACTGCCGTTGCGGTAATTCATGGAGAGAATACAGATGGTACATATGTAAAGCTGGTTGGTAAATTATCAGATATTGCAGATAAGGTAAAGAAAGAAAAGTTTCCGTCACCTGCTATTATTGTGGTTGGAGAGGTTGCTACACTTGAGCTCAATGCTTAAGCCAAGGAGGTATATATGGATAAAGACAGACTGGACAGACAGATAGAGTTTATAAGAGAGATTGATAAGGAAAAGAGTATTGGAAGACAGACATATCTGGCAGATGCGTCAAGAAAGGAAGATGATGCAGAACACGCATGGCATATGGCAATTATGACGGTATTGTTATCAGAATATGCTAATGAGAATATTGACGTGCTTCGCACAATGACAATGCTTCTTATACATGATCTTGTAGAGATAGATGCAGGTGATACTTATGCATATGATGAAGAGGCTAAGAAAACACAGCGAGAGAGAGAATTAAGATGTGCTGACAGAATATTTGGTATTCTTCCAGAAGATCAGGGGAAGTATATGCGTGAACTTTGGGAAGAATTTGAGGCACAGGAAACACCAGAGGCAAAATTTGCCAGAACTATGGATAATTTCCAGCCGGTAATATTGAATGATGCATCAAAAGGAAAGAGCTGGGCGGAAAAAGGTGTGCATTTAAGCCAGATATTAAAAAGAAATGCAAAAACAGGTGATGGTTCAGAAGAACTGTGGAAATATTCATATGAGAAGTTAATAATGCCAAATGTAGAGAAGGGGAATATTAAAGAGGATTAGCAAACGAAATTGCAAACACTGATTGGCTATGATATACTAAACTTGTAAGCGGTCTTGTGATGGCTGCTTATTGAATTATTGATATATGAAAGGCGGATAAGAGATGAACGACAGATATCAGACACCACTTGCAGAAAGATATGCAAGCAAGGAAATGCAGTATATTTTCTCTCCTGACATGAAGTTTAAGACATGGAGAAGACTCTGGATTGCATTAGCAGAGACAGAACATGAACTTGGACTTCCTATCACACAGGAGCAGATTGATGAGTTAAAGGCTCACAAAGATGATATTAATTATGAGGATGCCAAGAGAAGAGAGAAGGAAGTAAGACATGATGTTATGTCGCATGTATATGCTTACGGACTTCAGTGTCCTAAGGCTAAAGGTATCATACATCTTGGAGCAACTTCATGCTATGTTGGTGATAATACTGATATCATCATTATGACAGAAGGTTTAAAGCTTGTTCGAAAGAAGCTTGTTAATGTTATTGATGAGCTTTCTAAGTTTGCAGATAAATATAAGGCACAGCCTACGCTGGCTTTTACACATTTTCAGCCAGCACAGCCAACTACAGTTGGTAAGAGAGCTACATTATGGCTCAACGAATTAGTTATGGATCTTGAAGACCTTGATTATGTACTCTCTACAATGAAGCTTTTAGGCTGCAAGGGTACAACAGGTACACAGGCTTCATTCCTTGAACTTTTCAATGGGGATCAGGATAAGATTCGTCAGATTGACGGCAAAATTGCGGAAAAGATGGGATTTGACGCTTGCGTTCCGGTTTCAGGCCAGACATATTCAAGAAAGGTTGATACAAGAGTGCTTAATGTTCTTGCAGGAATTGCTGCTAGCGCACACAAGTTCTCTAATGATATCAGATTATTACAGCACCTCAAGGAAGTTGAAGAGCCATTTGAAAAGTCACAGATTGGTTCATCAGCTATGGCTTACAAGCGTAATCCTATGAGAAGTGAGCGTATGGCTTCACTTGCTGATTTCGTTATCAGCGACGCACTTAACCCGGCAATTGTTTCATCAACACAGTGGTTTGAGAGAACACTTGATGATTCAGCTAACAAGAGAATGTCGGTTCCAGAAGGTTTCCTTGCTGTTGACGGAATTCTTGACCTCTACTTAAATGTTGTTGACGGACTTGTTGTATATGACAAGGTTATCATCAAACACATGATGGCGGAGCTTCCATTTATGGCAACAGAGAATATTATGATGGACGCTGTTAAGGCTGGTGGAGACAGACAGGAGCTTCATGAGAAGATCAGAGAGCTTTCAATGATTGCAGGAAAGAGAGTTAAGCAGGAAGGTCTTGATAATAACCTTCTAGAGCTTATTGCAGCAGAGCCAATGTTTGGCGTTACTCTTGAAGAGTTACAGTCAAAGCTCGACCCTATGAAGTATGTTGGCCGTTCTAAGGAACAGGTTGACGAGTATCTTACTGATGTTATCAAGCCTATCCTTGATTCTAACAAGGAAGAACTTGGTATGAAGGCAGAGATTAATGTTTAATTAGTAATCGGAGGTGTTATAACATGAAAGTTGTATTAGTTAATGGCAGCAGAAGAGATGCTGGCTGTACATATACAGCACTTTCTGTTGTTGCTAAGGAATTAGAGGCACAGGGAATTGAGACTGAGATAGTTGCAGTTGGCAGCAGAGTTGTTAAGGGCGAGCTTGACGCAGTTGTCAAGGAAGTTGGCGCTAAGATAACTGATGCAGACGGACTTATTGTTGGTTCACCTGTTTATTATGCTTCTCCAACAGGAGAGATATTAATGTTCCTCGACAGATTATTTGGTGCATATGGTAATGAACTTCGTTACAAATGTGGTACTTCAATCGCATCTGCCCGCCGTGGCGGAACAACATCAACAGTTGATGTATTGAATAAGTATTTCCAGATTAACCAGATGCCGGTTGTATCATCTAACTACTGGAACATTGTACATGGCAATACACCTGATGAGGTTGTTAAGGACGAGGAAGGCGTGCAGACAATGAGACTTTTAGGTCAGAATTTTGCATGGCTTGTTAAGTCAATAGACGCAGCAAAGAAGCAGGGGATTAAGCTTCCACAGGGCGAGAATAAGATTAAGACCAACTATATCAGATAATTTATAATTCTTCATAAATATTTAATGTCATAAGAGGCGTGCTGTATATATAATTATGTATATATAGCACGCCTTTACTGCGCAGACAGCGATGAGGATAGATGGATATTTAAGGAGAATCGATGTGAAGTCTTACAATAGGAGAAAACTTATGAAGAAAATAATTCTTGGGGCAGTGATACTGCTTGTGGTGCTTATTGCCGCAATCGTAGCCTGCGCCCTGATAAGTTACCACAAACAGCCAGAGCTTACTGCTGATGAGATTAAGCAGCTTGATGAGCAGGGCATATGGAAAGAGAGAACAAGTGCCGAGCGGGCGCGTATTATCGAGGATAACGACGAGGCGCTTAAGGAACGGATAAGAATGATAAGCAATGCCAAGAGCGAGATTATACTCTCAACATTTGACTTCAGGTCAGATGACAGCGGAAAGCTGATGCTTGGAGCGCTTATTGATGCTGCAGACAGAGGCGTATCTGTGAATGTCATAGTTGACGGGGTGTCCGGCTTTACCAAGATGAAGGGCAATCCTGATTTTAAGGCACTTGCGTCATCGGACAATGTGAATGTGAAGATATACAATAAGGTTAATCCATTTAAGCCGTGGCAGTCAATGGGAAGGCTTCATGATAAATATATCATAGCCGACAAGACTAATTATATACTTGGCGGAAGAAATACATTTAACTATTTTCTGGGAGCGTATCCGGGACATAAGAATTACGACAGGGATGTGCTTGTGTACTGCGAAAGCCCTGACGAAACCAGCTCTGTGAATGATGTTGTTGCTTATTATGAGAGTGTCTGGAACTATAAAGAGAGCAAAGCATTTTTAAAGAACAACAAATGTGCAGGCAATAAGAAAGTCAAGGCGGCAAGGAAAGAATTGCTTGATAATTACAACATTTATTATGCTGATAACAAAGAATACCTTACCGACACTGATTACACAGACGAAACAGTTGAAGTCAACAATATAGCACTTCTTAGTAATCCGATAGAATGTGGTGCGAAAAAGCCGGTAGTGTGGTATCAGCTCACGAAGCTCATGGAGCAGGCCGATTCGCAGGTTAAGATACATACGCCTTATATTATCTGCAATGAGTATATGTATGATGGATTAAAGAAGATATGTGATTCGGTTGGAAATGTATCGCTAATGACTAATTCAGTGGGTAATAATGGCAATCCATTTGGATCAGCAGATTATTATGCGCATAAGGATAAGGTGCTTGGCACAGGGCTTGAAGTGTGGGAATATGAGGGCGGATATTCATACCATGGAAAGTCAATTCTTATAGATGATGATATATCGGTAGTTGGCTCATTTAATATTGATATGAGAAGCGTGTATCTTGATACAGAGCTTATGCTTGTTATTGACAGTAAGGAGATTAATGAGCAGCTTGGCAGTGCTATGCAGACGTATGAGCATAGCGCAAGAAAGGCTAATGCTGATGGCACATACGACAATCCATATAATGTGCAGCCTGTGGAGCTTACTCCTAAGAGAGAACGCAGAATGAAGCTGATTAAGAATTTCCTGTTGTGGACGAGGTATCTGTTCTAAAGTTTTTAAAATAAGGGGACATTGAAATTCTTGAAAACCTACGAAGGTGCAATGAGGTTGAATTTAGTGGGCTTTGCATGTATGGCACGAACTGGGAACCGCAGATTTTGAAAAGTTCATTTAAAATTTATGAAAAAAGTTGTGAAAAAAGTCAAAAAAGTGCTTGACAGACATTGCATTTTAATATTATAATAGCAAAGCAGTTTGCGAGAGAAATCAAGCGGATTGTTCTGAATGTGGGGTCTTAGCTCAGCTGGGAGAGCATCTGCCTTACAAGCAGAGGGTCACAGGTTCGAGCCCTGTAGGCCCCATTTCTTTTTTAAGACATTCAGTAAATATTATGGCGAGATAGCTCAGTTGGCTAGAGCACACGGTTCATACCCGTGGTGTCGTGGGTTCAAATCCCTCTCTCGCTACTAATTAAGGAGTGGAAGCAGTTAATGCTTCCACTTTTTTTGCGCGGGCAGCGATGAGAGAAGACTTGAAAAGTTTATAGTCGTGCCTGCACGAATTATGAACTTTATATGGGTTCTCGAGGAGCGCCGCGACAACGACAGAACGGAGTTCTGGAGTATGAGCTGTCCGCGCGGGCAGTGATGAGAATGTTCAGTGAAGAGCAGAAGAGATGAGAATATTTGGAAAGCAATGGAGGGTATATGACACATTTACAGGAAGAACTGTTTAAATTACAGGATACGGCGTACAGGGATTTTCACAGTGGCCTTATGCCAGGGGTTGAAAAAGAGACTGTTATAGGAATAAGAATGCCGGTTTTAAGAGTGTTTTCAAAGGAATTTTCTAAGACAGAAGATGCGAAGCTGTTTATAAATGAACTGCCACACAAGTACTATGAAGAAAACAATCTTCATATGCTGCTTATTGGACAGCTTAAAGATTATGATAAATGTATTGAAGAAATTGAAAGATTTCTGCCATATATTAATAATTGGGCAACATGTGATTTTCCAGTTCCTAAATGTTTTAATAAAAATAAAGAAGATATAATTGCTAAGGCAAGGAAATGGATAAAGTCAGATAGAACATATACTATAAGATATGGTATAGGTGTTATGATGCGTCTGTTTCTTGATGAGGATTTTAAGGAAGAATATATACAGCTTGTTGCAAGTGTGAAATCTGAGGAGTACTATGTGAACATGATGATTGCATGGTACATGGCTACAGCACTTGCAAAGCAGTGGGATTCGGCAGTTCCTTATATACAGGAACACAGGCTTTCTGAATGGGTACACAGAAAGTCAATACAGAAGGCTGTAGAGAGTTATCGTATTACGCCAGAGCAGAAAGATTATTTAAGGGGTTTAAGATAAGGTTATGAAATCGAATGAAATAGACATGACGACAGGTTCTTTGCCAAAGAAAATGTTGATATATTCCCTGCCGCTTATGTTGTCAAATGTCCTGCAGGTTATGTTTAATTTGTGCGATGTGGCAGTAGTTGGTAAATTTGTAGGACCGCTTGCACTTGGTGCTGTAGGCTCAACAAGCATAATTGTTACACTTACGACAGGAATATTATTGGGACTTGCAGGCGGAGTTAATGCTGTTGTTGCATTATTTGTAGGAGCTAAGAACAGTGCAAATGTTAAGAAAGCAGTACATACTTCAATTATAATATGTCTGATTGCTGGTTTTTTGCTGCTTTTGTCAGGATTGTTTCTGTCAAGACCAATTCTGCTTCTTATAGGAACTAAAAAAGAACTGATAAATGGTGCAGTTATATATCTTACAATATACCTTCTCGGTTCACCGGCACTTGCCATGTATAACTATGGTAATGCCGTGTTAAGTGCAGTTGGAGATACGAAAAGACCACTTATGTATCTTATAACTGCAGGAGTAATTAATGTAGTGCTTAATCTGTTCTTTGTATTAGTATGTAATCTTGGTGTTATAGGAGTTGCTCTGGCAAGTATAATATCGCAGTATATATCAGCATTTCTAATACTTAAATTTCTGTTTGGATGTGGAAAGGATTATGGTCTTTACATAAAAAATATTGAAATAGATTCACATATAGCAGCAAGAGTATTAAGGATTGGACTGCCTGCAGCGGTGCAGTATTCTCTTTTTGCAATTGCCAATCTGTATATACAGTCAGCGGTTAATTCGTTTGACCATGTAGTCGTAGAAGGCAATTCAGCCGCTGCTAATGCAGATAATATTGTATATGATATGATGGCAGCATTCTATACAGCGTGTACAAGCTTTATAGCGCAGAATCTTGGAGCAAGGAAGCGTGACAGAATTAAGCATGCGTATCTTGTTGCACAGCTGTATTCATTTTTTATCGGAGCCGTATTTGGGGCATTGCTAGTGATTTTCAGGACACAGTTTCTTAATTTGTTTACAAGTGACCCTGATGTAGTACATTTTGGCTCGATAAGACTTGCAATAATGGGCTGCTCATATTTTATATCAGCATTTATGGATAACGCTGCAGCAGGTGCAAGAGGCCTTGGCAGGAGTGTTATACCTACAATAATAGTTATAATGGGATCGGTGGTGTTCAGAATAGTATGGGTATGCACAATATTTGCAAGGATACATACATTAATGTCACTCTATCTTGTATATGCGAGTGCATGGATATTTACCGCTGTTATTGGTACTATATATTTTATAATCATATTCAGAAAAACTCTTAAGTAAACAAATCACACACATTTTACAAAATCTTTACGAACACAGGATTATGTATTTTACATAATATTGATAACATACCCTCTGCAAGCAGATGCAGAGGGTTTTCTTTTATGAGACGACTCACATATCATTCTAATCAGATTCTTGATTAAGCCCCATGAAAATCATTTGCATAGGCTTGCTAATAAAATAAGAGGAAGGTAACGAAAGTTATGAGAAAAGGATTAAAGAAGTTAGTAGCTGTTGCTTTAACAGCAACATTAGGACTTGCAACTTTAGCAGGATGCGGAGCTGGTTCAGGCTCAAGTTCAGATTCAGCAGGAAGTAACAAGGAGCTTTCAGGAAAGATCCAGTTAGCAGGAAGTACATCAATGGAAAAGATGTGTGGTGCTCTTATGGAAGCATTTATGGAAGAATATCCTAATGTAACAGTAACAACAGAATATACAGGTTCAGGTGCAGGTATCGAGTCAGTAACATCTGGAGCAGTTGATATTGGTAACGCCTCGAGAGCTTTATCTGATAAAGAAAAGTCAGCAGGTATTGAGGAGAATATCGTAGCAATTGATGGTATCGCAATGATTACTGATAAGAACAACAAGGTTACTAATGTAACAAAGCAGCAGCTCACAGATATCTACACGGGTAAGATTACTAACTGGAAGGATCTTGGCGGAGCAGATGAGGCTATCGTAGTAATCGGAAGAGAGGCAGCTTCTGGTACAAGAGGAGCATTTGAGGAACTTCTTGAAGTTAAGAATAAATGTGCTTATGCACAGGAACTTGACAGTACAGGTGCTGTACTTGCCAAAGTAGCAGCAACTCCAGGTGCAATCGGATATGTTTCGTTAGATGTAGTTGATAAGACAGTATTAGCATTACAGCTTGATGGTGTAGATGCAACAGAGGATAACATTAAGGCTGGTAAGTATACACTTTCAAGACCATTTGTAATGGCTACTAAGGGTACTGTTTCATCACAGAGCGAGCTTGTTCAGGCTTGGTTTGAATTCGTAAAGTCTGATGCAGGTCAGAAGGTTATTAAGGGAGTTGGCTTAATTCTCCCAGAGTAAGCAAAGCAATATTAGATTCTGAATGGAGAGATTGACATGGATGAAGTTATAAATGTTGATATGAATAGTACAAATAAGAGAACCCATAAGACAACCAATGCGGTTGAGGCTGGTGCAAATGGTTCATTAAAAGGTAATAGAAAGTCAAAACATGCAAGTGAAAGCGTGGCAAAGCTTATATTCCTTGTGTGTGCAGTAGTAGCCATTCTGGCAGTCTGCTCCATTACTATCTATATGTTTATCAAAGGTACGGAGAGCTTGAAAAGTGTAGGAATAGCAGATTTGCTCTTTAAGACAGTATGGGCACCTACAGCTACACCACCGGCATACGGAATTGTTTATATAATTCTTTCATCAATTGTAGGAACAACACTTGCTATTATCATTGGCGTTCCAATTGGATTATTAACAGCAGTGTTCCTTACAGAGATAGCTGGAAAGAAACTTGCAGCAATTGTTCAGCCAGCGGTTGAACTGCTTGCTGCGATTCCTTCAGTTATATACGGACTTCTCGGATTAATGTTACTTAACCCCCTCCTTTATAAGTTAGAAAAGCATGTATTCGCGAATTCCACAACACATCAGTATACAGGAGGAGCTAACCTCCTGGCTGCAGTGCTGGTACTTGCAATTATGATACTTCCAACAGTTATCAATATGAGCGCATCAGCTATCAGGGCAGTTCCAATGAATTTAAGAGCAACATCACTTGCTCTTGGAGCAACTAAGATACAGACAATATTTAAAGTGGTAGTTCCGGCAGCCAAGTCAGGAATTATAACAGGTATTGTATTAGGTATAGGAAGAGCCTTAGGAGAGGCAATGGCCATTAATCTGGTAGCCGGAGGTTCAGTAAATCTTCCGCTTCCATTCAACTCAGTCAGATTTCTTACAACACAGATTGTAAGTGAGATGAGTTACGCAGATGGAGTACACAGACAGGTTCTTTTCACAGTAGGACTTGTTCTTTACATTTTCATAATGATTATCAATCTGATAATTACTTTATTACAGAAGAAAGGGGAGAAAGCAAATGGATAATCTTAAAGCTAAGAAAAGGCATCCGGAAGAGATTGCGGTATACTCAGCGATATATGTGTGTGCAGCATTTTCAGTTCTCCTGCTTTTAGGAATTATTGTATATGTGTTTGCTAAGGGCGCAAGACGCGTAAACTGGGCATTTCTTACAGGTGTTACATCAATTCTTCATGGAACTGTGGGAATTGCGGGTAATATTCTGAACACATTGATAATAATATTACTTACTATGATAATTACAACGCCAATCGGTGTAGGTGCTGCGATTTATTTAAATGAGTATGCCAAGCCGGGAAAGCTTGTTACAGTTATAATATTTGCTACAGAGACACTTGCAGGAATTCCATCAATTATATTTGGTCTGTTTGGAATGCTATTCTTCGGACAGTTATGTCACATGGGATATTCACTCCTGACAGGTTCTCTTACACTTACATTAATGGTACTTCCGCTTGTTACAAGAAATACACAGGAAGCATTAAAAACAGTACCTGACAGCTTCAGAACAGGAGCAGTAGGTTTAGGTGCAGGTAAATGGTACACAATCAGAACAATTCTTCTTCCGTCAGCAATGCCTGGAATTGTAACCGGAGTAATCCTTGCAATAGGAAGAATTATTGGGGAATCAGCAGCATTGCTTTTTACAGCGGGAAGTGCACATCTTCTTCCAAAGACTTTCAATGCATTTCTTGAGAAAATATTTCACTCGGGCGGAACACTTACAATCCAGCTTTATTTAAGTGCAAGCAAGGGTGAATTCGATGTGGCATTCGGTATTGCGGTTGTGCTTCTTGTAATTGTGCTTCTTATTAATTTTGGCACAAAGAGGCTCGCTAAGAGGCTTGAAAAGCACTAATTGGGAGGGATATATGAGTAATAAGATTAAAGTTAAAGTTGAAAATCTGAACCTGTATTATGGTGAGAATCACGCCCTTAAGGATGTGAGCATGGATATACAGGAGAATGCAGTAACAGCATTTATCGGACCATCTGGCTGCGGTAAATCGACATTTTTAAAGACATTAAACCGTATGAATGATCTTGTTGATTGCGTAAGAATAGATGGAAAGGTGCTGCTTGATGGAGAGGATATATATGATCCGGGAGTTGATACCACAAATCTTAGAAAGAAAGTTGGAATGGTATTTCAGCAGCCTAATCCATTTCCAATGAGTATATACGACAACATTGCTTATGGTCCAAGAGTTCATGGAATTAGAGATAAGAAAAAACTTGATCAGATTGTTGAGGAAAGTCTTCGAGGCGCAGCTATATTCGATGAGGTAAAGGATAGATTGAAGAAATCGGCCATGGGGCTTTCGGGTGGACAGCAGCAGAGAATATGTATTGCAAGAGCACTTGCAGTACAGCCGGAGGTTCTTCTTATGGACGAGCCAACATCAGCACTTGATCCAATATCTACAGCTAAAATTGAAGAACTGATGGAAGATCTCAAGAAGAAATATACTGTAATAGTTGTAACACATAACATGCAGCAGGCAACACGAGTTTCAGATCAGACAGCATTTTTCCTTGTGGGGGAAATGGTTGAGTTTGGAGATACAAAGCAGATATTCTCTTACCCTCAGGATAAGAGGACAGAAGATTATATCACAGGAAGGTTTGGATGATGAGAAGTAAATTTGACGAACAGCTTGACAGACTTAATAAAGAAATGATGAAAATGGGATCTGCAATTGAGGATTCTATACGCAAGGCAGTTGATGCACTTGTGCGACAGGATGCAGGGCTTGCTAAGAGTGTTATGGCACAGGACGAAGAGATTGACAGAGAGCAGAAGACAATAGAGAGTATATGCTTTAATCTTCTTATCCAGCAGCAGCCGGTTGCCAAGGACTTAAGAACAATTACAGCAGCGTTAAAGATGGTTACAGATATGGAAAGGATTGGTGATCAGGCAGCAGATATTGGAGAGATAACTATCAAGCTTTCTAACCAGTCATATATAAAGAAGCTTGAGCATATCAACCAGATGGCTTCTGAGACAATGCTGATGTGAATCAGAAGTATTGAGGCTTATGTTGAGAAGGACATGGACAAAGCAAGAAAAGTTATAGCATATGATGATGTGGTAGATGATCTTTTTGAAAAGGTAAGAGACGACCTGATTGCAATGATACAGGCAGATTCAGCTAATGGAGAGCAGGCGGCAGATCTTCTTATGGTTGCTAAGTATTTTGAGAGAATAGGAGACCATGCAACTAATATTGCAGAATGGGTAATATTTGCTCTTGATACGAAGGGAGGTTTCGATGAAAATGCTTCTGAACATTTGTAAAAATACTCATTTAACTGAAAAAAATTATGAATATCTTTTTCTTCTTCTTAATACACTTGCTTGGTGTGCAATTGGATTTGTGGTATGGCTGTTTGTAAGTGTATTTGCATTGAACAAGGCAGAATGGATGTTTACCTTTATTGGATATTTCGGACTCATTCCTGGGTTTATAGGTGGAATTATTGAAGCCTGGAGAAATGAAAGATAAAATAGCTGTTGATTTATGGACAGACTGGCATAGAATATAGGCAGAGGTGATTATTATGAAACGTATATGTCTGTATGCTGTGCCATTAATTATATGTCTGATGAGCCTGTTGTGTAATGGATGTGCCAGGCTTTCACATGCTGGTAAAGAGGTTCATGATGATGTGGAGACGGATCAGGAGACGTGGACGGCAGATGAACCACAAAAAATATCTTCGGAAGCAGGCAGGGGGTATAACCCACAGCTGGATTTTGTATATGATGAACCTGATGATATAGAAGTTGATGGTGAATATATTAATCGTCTGTGTGCAGAAGCACAGAGTGAACTGGAGAATATGTTTGGACCAGCAGAGTTTCGGGTTGTATCAGAAAACATGGGTGAAGGCTGTACAATAAAGATAATGTATGACAGCAAGATAATGGATATGTCTGATGAGCAGGAAGGTCAGATTTGTCTTTATGTTAAAAGAGAATTTAAAGATGTGAATGTATCCGATATCAAAATCTGCGCCAGATAGTTGTAAAGCCAGAACTGATATGTTATATTAATTGAGGCGTTGAATTGGGGACACCACTTTTCAAGACCAGAAGTCAAAATTGCACAGGTAATTCTTATGACATCGAACATACAACAGGCGTCGGTAATAAAAGATTTCCGGCGTGTTTATATTATGAATTTTAAAGGCAGAACCAGCTGGAAAGCGGTTCTGCCTTTTTTGTGCGGGCAGCGATGAGAGGAGGCATATAAAGTCCACAGTCGTGCTTGCACGAACTGTGAACTTTATATGCCTTCTCGAGGAGCGCCGCGACAATGCCAGAATGAAATTCTGGCATATGAGCTGCCCGCGAAGCAGGAAAGCCGTGCAAGCCGGAATGTGCTTGCACAGATTCCGGCTTATTCGGCGAATGCCCATAATGAACAACGAAGGGGAAAGGAGAAATCATGGTACAGATTAACGGAGAACAGTTTGACAATGTATCAGTTGTTGGCAGGACTCTTCTTGATTATGCAACAGAGGCGGGGTATGACCCTGTTGGTATTGTAATAGAAAAGAATATGGAAATAATTCATCGGGAAGATTTTGACAAAGTTAATATTGATGATGGAGATGTGATTGAGATATTGCATTTTGTTGGTGGTGGACAGCGGTAGTTTATAAGGTGGAACTGGACTTTCACAGGGGAAAGACCTACAAAAATAGTCAAATTTCAATTTTAGTACGTCAATAATTGGCACAATAATATGGAAATACCTACGAGATATAAGAAAAATAAGATTTAGTATGCTTTTAGGGTGGCTGACAACTAACAAATGTGTGAATATAGAAACTATGAGATTGATGTTGAAGCATATGATGAATGAAAAACATACTAAAATTCTAATCTAAGCCTCATTAGTAGGTATGTTGGAAGTTAGAGAATGATAAAAAACATACTAAAGAGCTAAAAAAACATTTTTAGTAGGTATTAGAGCATGCCCGGCGCAAGGGTCAAAGAAACCATGCCCTGAGGCTGGAGAATTTAAGATGAAAGAAAATATAGAGCAGGAGGAAGCAGATATGCAGGATAAGCAGGAATTCAAGAAAGAAGACAAATTAATTTTAGGAGGACATGAATTTAACAGCAGATTCATATTAGGCTCAGGAAAGTACAATGTGAATCTTATTAAGGCGGCTGTTGAGCAGGGCGGAGCAGAGATCATCACACTTGCTCTTAGACGCGCCAATACAGAGAATAAGGAGAATATTCTTGATTTCATACCGAAAGGAGTAACGCTTCTTCCTAATACTTCAGGTGCGAGAAATGCAGAGGAAGCAGTAAGAATTGCAAGACTCAGCCGTGAGATGGGATGTGGGGATTTTGTAAAGATTGAGATTATGCATGATGCAAAATATCTTTTGCCTGATAATTATGAGACAGTGAAAGCAACAGAAATACTTGCCAAGGAAGGATTTGTGGTAATGCCATACATGTATCCGGATCTTAATGTTGCAAGAGATTTGCAGAATGCAGGAGCAGCCTGTGTTATGCCGCTTGCTTCACCAATAGGAAGCAACAATGGACTTGCAACAAAAGCATTTATACAGATACTTATTGATGAAATTGATCTGCCAATTATTGTGGATGCCGGTATTGGAAAGCCATCGCAGGCATGTGAGGCAATGGAGATGGGAGCAGCTGCAGTTATGGCTAATACAGCAATTGCGACAGCAGGAAATGTTCCAGCTATGGCAGAGGCATTTAAGAAGGCTATAGAAGCAGGAAGAAGCGCATATCTTACAGGAATGGGAAGAGTTCTTGCAAGAGGAGGAAGCGCATCAGATCCATTGACAGGATTCTTACGCTAAATGTGACGAGCAATCCGCAAGAGGCATTGTTGGACAGATACAGGCAGAATATTGCCGGCAGACGCATAACTGCGGGAAATAATGCTTGCCCCAATATCAAAATATAAATAGAAAAGAAGGCAGAATAATGAACGAAGAAAATCAGGTGTATTTTATAGATAGTGACCAGCTTCCACCGGCAGCGTTAGAAAGAAAGCATAAGTTAGAGCAGGATCCGTCATTCAGAACTGACTATATGAAATATCTTGATGATATGGAGATTATAGATTCAGATATTAAGGACAAAGTCTTAAAGGCAATGGACGAGTACGACTATGATTCATACACGGCCGCAGATGTAGAGAGAGCATTGAGCAAAGATACATGCAATATAGAGGATTTCAAGGCATTGCTCTCGCCAGCTGCAGCACCTTACTTAGAGCAGATGGCAAGAAAAGCAGAGAATGAAACTAAGAAACATTTTGGAAATACAGTGTACATATTCACACCAATATATATAGCTAATTACTGCCAGAATTACTGTATATACTGCGGATTTAACTGCTACAATAACATTCACAGAAAGAAGCTTTCAGTGGAAGAGATTGAGCATGAAATGAAAGTTATTTCTGATACAGGAATGGAAGAAATTCTGATACTTACAGGTGAGAGCAGAAAATATTCAGATGTTGAATACATTGGCGAATCAGTTAAGATTGCAAAAAAATATTTCAAGAATATCGGAATAGAGATATATCCTGTAAATGTGGATGAGTATCGTTATCTTCACGAGTGCGGAGTTGATTATGTGACAGTGTTTCAGGAAACATATAATCCTGTTAAATATGAGACATTACATTTACTGGGACATAAGAGAGTATGGCCATACAGATTTGATGCACAGGAAAGAGCGCTTATGGCAGGTATGAGAGGAGCAGGCTTTTCGGCGTTGCTTGGACTTGATGATTTCAGAAAGGATGCTCTTGCTACAGCACTTCATGTATATTACCTTAACAGAAAATACCCACATGCTGAGCTGAGTCTTAGCTGTCCAAGACTCCGTCCGATAATCAATAATGATAAGATTAATCCAAGAGATGTCGGTGAAAAGCAGTTATGTCAGGTGCTTTGTGCTTACAGGCTGTTTCTCCCATATGTGGGAATAACAGTTTCAAGCCGTGAGAGTGCACAATTCAGGAACGGAATTACCAAGATATGTGCCACTAAGGTTTCAGCAGGTGTTTCAACCGGTATAGGAGATCATGAGTCCAAGTATACTGGAAAAGAGGATGAGGATGTAGGGGATGAACAGTTTGAGATTAATGACATCCGTTCATTTGAAAAAATGTACAAAGATATGGAGGATGGCGGGCTTCAGCCTGTCGTGAACGAATATATCTATGTGTAGACAGAATCAATATGTATGTGTTACAAACAGATACCTTATAAGGACAGGGGAAGATTCTGGTTGCACTAAGGAAAGATATCTGGAGCAGATAAAAAAATGTGTCAGGCTAAGACCGGCAGCTCTTATATTAAGAGAAAAGGATCTTGATGCAACCAGTTATTGTGAACTCGCAAAGCAGGTTAACAGAATATGTGAAGACGGCAGAGTGAAAATGTTTATTCATGGGGAGTTTGCTTGTCATAATACGGACATAATGCAATATACGGGATGTCATAATATACATATGTCAATAAAGCAGTTCATGAATGAATCCGATGATTATATTGTTAAAGCAGATTGTATAAGTGTTTCGTGCCATAGTGTCTCTGAAGCACAGTATGCAGCAGAGAATGGAGCGTCACAGATAATAGCGGGCACAATATTTGAAACAGAGTGCAAACCCGGAAAGAAAGGCGATGGACTTGAGTATTTAAATGAAGTTGCTGACAGGGTACACTCAATTAACCAGGAGATAAAGGTGTATGCTATTGGAGGAATAAAGCCGGATAATATACAGCAGGTTATTAGGGCAGGAGCTGATGGAGGCTGCATGATGTCGTGGTTTATGACGCATTGATTTTACAAAATTTATATATAAATATGGTTTTGCCTTTTACATGAAAAGGTTATTATTAGCCTGCATTAAAGGAATGGACAGCCAGAAGACGAGGATGGCTGTCGCATCCAGAGATGCAGGCGTGTTAATAATGATTATAGAAAGGGTGGGATACATATGGAGATAACTATAAACAACATAGATAAAGTAAGACGTTTTGTAGATATTGTATCAAGATTTGACTGTGACATTGATCTGGTAAGCGGACATACGATGGTGGATGCGAAGTCAATACTCGGAATATTCAGCCTTAACATTATGAAGCCGATGACTATGATAATTCATGATGATGCAGATAAGGTACAGGTAATAAAAAACAGTCTTAAGGCATTCGCAGCGTAAGCTGCTTTTTTTATGCCCTGAAAGAATTCTTGCTGTGTCATTGCTGAATGTCAATTTACTATTGATTTACACATTATTTACATTTCTCCGATAGTAGAATTTACATATCAATGTGACAATAAAATTATTGCCAAAGAGCAGGCTTTATGTCTGCGGAATGGGGAATGATATGGGATTCACAGATGTTAAGAAAAGAATTTTGGATTACTTTAGAAAAAAGGAGAATGGGGTAATGAATAAGAACACTAAAGAAAATATGGAAAATGTATGTTATACCAACAGGGAATTGTCATGGCTTGCATTTAACGAGAGAGTGTTAAATGAAGCTGCTAATCCTAAAGTGCCGCTTGCAGAGAGGCTTACATTTGCATCAATATATCAGACTAATCTGGATGAATTCTTTATGGTAAGAGTAGGTACTCTTATGATGCAGATGCAGCTTCAGGAAAAAGAAAGAGATAATAAAACAGGGATGACAAGTGAAGAACAGGTAAGTGCAATACTTGATAAGGTCAGTGGGCTTGAAAAGAAAAAGGCCCGTGTTTATGAGCAGCTTATGGGAGAACTGGAAACGGCGGGTATTCGTATTATTAATTTTAATAAACTTTCTAATGACGAAGGAGCTATGCTGGAATCATATTTTGATATGCATATAGCACCATTCCTTTCACCTATGATCATCGGACAGCAGCAGCCTTTTCCATTTCTGTCCAATAAACAGTTGTATGCAATTGTGCTTATGAAGACTAAGAAGGGAAAGAACAAGATAGGAATAGTACCATGCTCTAACAGTGTCTTTAAGCGTCTGATAGAGATTCCAACAAGACCGGGAACATTTATGCTGTCTGAAGAACTTATCCTGCATTTTGTATCTAAGCTTTATGAAAAATATGAGATTGTGGAAAAGTCAGTTATGAGAGTAATAAGAAATGCAGATATTGATGCAGGCTCTCTTGATGATGAAGATCTTGATTACAGGAATATGATGGAACACATGGTTAAGCAGAGAAACAGGCTTAACCCGGTATGCGTCCAGTTAAATAGAGAAATAAACGACAAAGCAAAGAAAAAGCTGACAGATTACCTTGAAATCGGGGCAAAACATTTGATAGAGGAGAATACACCACTTGATATGTCTTTTGTGTTCCAGCTGCAGGGTGTGTTAAAGGATAAGCAGGAGTTATTTTATAAAAAACGTGTACCACAGCCAAGCTGTGAATTAAATATTACAGAGAAGATAATCCCTCAGATAGAGAAGAAAGATGTTGTGCTTTCGTATCCTTTTGAAAGTATGAGACCTTTTATTGCAATGCTTGAGGAAGCGGCTAAAGATCCAACAGTTGTGTCTATTAAGATGACACTGTACAGGGTAGCTGACAGAAGTAAGATTGTTGATACACTTATTGAAGCTGCCGAGAATGGAAAAGAGGTTATTGTACTTGTTGAATTAAGGGCAAGATTTGATGAAGCCAATAATATTGAGATGTCCAAGAGGCTTGAGGAAGCCGGATGCCAGCTCCTGTATGGACTTGGAGAATATAAGGTACACTCCAAGCTGTGCCTTATAACACGTTCAGTCAATAATACATTTTCATATATAACCCAGATAGGAACTGGCAATTATAATGAAAAAACTTCAAGATTGTACACAGATCTGTCACTTATTACAGCCAATGAACAGATTGGTGCTGATGCAGCCGCTGTATTTGCAGCGTTACAGAAAGGAGAGACAGTCGATGAGTCTGATCAGCTTCTTGTAGCGCCAAAGTGCCTGCAAAACAGGATTCTTTCCATGATTGACGAACAGATAGAGAAAGTACACAATGGAGAAGAAGGGTACATTGGAGTTAAGATTAATTCGCTTACAGATAAAGTTATTATTGAAAAGCTGATTGAAGCATCACAGGCGGGCGTTAAAATAGAACTTGAGATTAGAGGAATATGCTGTATTAAACCGGGAGTTAAGGGGTATACAGATAATATCCGTGTAGTAAGTGTTGTTGGACGTTTTCTCGAACATTCAAGAATATATCGTTTTGGAAGAGGAGAGGATCAGAAGATATACATTGCATCAGCAGATTTTATGACAAGGAATACAACCAGAAGGGTTGAGGTTGCAGCTCCTGTACTTGATAAACATTGTCAGGACCGCATAGTGCATATATTTGATCTTATTATGCAGGATGATGAGAAGGGAAAAGAACAGAACAGCAACGGAGTATATTGTGACAGGCATATTAATAATCCTAAGATCGATTCGCAGGAAATGTTATATGAAGAGAGCTATGTCGCAGCAGGTAATTTACATAAATAAGGGGGATAATAGGAATGAAGATAGGAATGCTTACAAGTGGAGGAGACTGTCAGTCTCTTAATGCAGCAATGAGAGGAGTTGCCAAAACTTTATACAATAATTCAAAGGATGTTGAGATATATGGTTTTCTTGATGGTTACAGAGGGATGATTGCTAAGAATTATAAGCTGATGAAAGAAGATGATTTCAGCGGGATTCTTACAGAAGGTGGAACGATACTAGGAACGTCCAGAACACCTTTCAAATATATTAATGAACCTGACGAGGAGGGACGGGACAAGATAGCAAGCATGATCAAGACATATAAGGAGCTTAAACTAGACTGTCTTGTAATGCTTGGAGGAAATGGGTCTCATAAGACAGCAGCACTTTTGTCAGAAGAGGGGCTTAATGTGGTTACTCTTCCTAAGACAATTGATAATGACATTGAAGGTACGGAAATGAGTTTTGGATTTCAGTCTGCAATAGATGTTGCAACAAGGACTATAGATGAAATCCATACTACAGCAGCATCACACAGCAGAGTGTTTATTGTTGAAATAATGGGACATAAGACAGGATGGCTTACTCTGCATGCTGGAATTGCAGGCGGGGCAGATATCATACTTATACCAGAGATACCATATAATGTTGATGAGATTGTAAAAACGATAAAAATGCGTGAAAAACAGGGTAAGAAGTTTACGATTATTGCAATGGCAGAGGGGGCAGTATCACTGGAGGATATCAAGCTTTCTAAGAAAGAGTTAAAAGAAAAGAAAAAAACATATGTATTTCCATCGGTTGCATATCAGTTAAGTGATGAACTTCAGAAAATGGCTGGTCAGGAAGTAAGAGTTACAATACCGGGACATGTACAGCGGGGAGGAATCCCAAGTGCAGGAGACAGAACTCTTGCTACAAGAATCGGGATTATGGCTGCACAGCTTATATTGAAGAAAGAGTATGGCAATATGGTGTGCGTTAAGGATGGAAGATTTTCTAAAGTGTCACTTGAAGAGGTTGCAGGAAAAACCAAAATGGTTGATGCTGATAATGAACTTATAAGACAGGCAGAACTGCTTGGAATAAGTCTTGGCAGAAAAGCCTGAGTAGTATATAATACATGGCAAATGGCTTAAGAATAATTATAGATTTAAGGAGAAGTTCATGTTATTAGAAATTTTAAAAGCTATTCTTTTCGGTATTGTGGAAGGAATTACGGAATGGTTGCCTATAAGCAGTACAGGACATATGATTTTACTTGACCGGGTTGTTAAACTGAATGTTTCAGCTGATTTTTACAATATGTTCCAGGTTGTCATACAGCTGGGTGCAATAATGGCTGTTGTTATATTATTCTGGAATAAGTTATGGCCTTTCTATATGAAAAAGACTGACAACGGAAAGAAGGCAGCCTGCAAAGAGGGAGCTATTTCTATGTGGATTAAGATAATAGTTGCCTGTATTCCGGCAGCAATCGTCGGAGTATTGTTTGATGATAAGATAGACGAATTGTTTTATCATCCAGTCCCTGTTGCAATTGCACTTATTGTTGTTGGTATACTTTTTATTATTGTTGAGACTGCCAAGAAAGACAGCAGTCCTGTAATTAACAGCATAGGAGAAATATCTTATAAGGCTGCTGTTATAATTGGTCTTTTCCAGCTGGTTGCAGCTGTTTTTCCAGGGACATCACGTTCGGGGGCAACTATTATAGGAGCGCTTATTATTGGCGTATCAAGAGCTACAGCTGCAGAGTTTACATTTTTCCTTGCTGTACCAGTTATGTTTGGAGCAAGTCTTTTAAAGATTGTCAAATACATACTTAAGGGAATGGTTATGACAGGAACTGAGTGGATAGTTCTGGTTGTAGGATGCCTTGTAGCATTTTTTGTTTCAATATTCGTAATTAAGTTCCTTATGGGATATATTAAGAAACATGATTTCAAAGTTTTTGGTGTATATAGAATTATTCTTGGTATTGCAGTTATAGCACTGAGCTTTGTACTCTTCTAGAAAAGAAATATTATGATATTAAACCGGTGGCTTCTTCTGATGCATATGTACAGGGGAAGCTTCCGGTTTTATCTGTTTCATAACGTCTATATCAATATAATGGGAGCATTAAGAATGAATATAATAGGGCATATTACAACAGACTTTCCAACTAAATTCGGAATCCCGAGGCAGAGTGGTCTGATAGAGGAACTTAAAGGTGTTATAACATTTGAACCTGAATACAGACATTCTGAGGCATTCAGGGGACTGGAGGAATTCTCGCATATATGGATACTGTGGGAGTTTTCAAAGAATAATAAGAAAAACTGGTCAGCAACTGTTACGCCTCCAAGACTTGGAGGAAAGGTACGGATGGGAGTGTTTGCAACAAGAGCACCATTCAGACCCAATAATATAGGGTTATCATGTGTCAGATTAGATCATATAGAATATACAGATGACAAAGGACCATTATTATATGTTTCAGGTGTAGATATGGCTGATGGCACACCTGTATATGATATAAAGCCATATATAAAATTTACAGATGCCCATCCTGAGGCTGAAGATGGATTTACAGCGGATACCTACAACAAGAATCTGAAAGTAATATTTCCATCGGACCTTCTAGCAATAATGCCAGAAAACAAGCAGGCGGCAGCAATAAAAATTCTGGAACAGGATCCGAGACCAGCGTACGATACAGACGAAACGAGGGCTTATGGGGTAACATTTGCAAACTTCGATATAAGGTTCAAAGTCAGTGCGGATGTATTAACTGTATTTGAAGTGGTGGATTTAAATTCGGCTGGTAATTATAGGAAAATAAAGTGAGCTGATCAACCAAATACTTGATAATCACTCTAAAATGTGATTTACTAATATGGACTGGGTAAACAATTAATGTTGCTATTGGAATAAAGGAGGAGCTATATGAGAGTTGGAATGGGATATGATGTTCACAAACTGGTTAAAGACCGCAAGCTTATCATGGGCGGAGTTGAGATCCCATATGAATTAGGTCTGCTTGGACACTCTGATGCAGATGTGCTTCTTCATGCTATTATGGATGCATTACTGGGTGCTGCTGCACTTGGAGATATAGGAAAACATTTTCCGGACACAGACGACAGATACAAGGGAATATCAAGTATTAAGCTTCTGGAAGAGGTTGGAAAGAAAATAGATGAGGCTAATTATATTATAGAGAATATTGATGCAACTATTATTGCACAGAAGCCAAAAATGCGCCCATATATTGATGATATGAGAAAGAATATTGCAGATGCGCTAAAGATAGATATTGACAGAGTTAATGTTAAGGCTACTACAGAAGAAGGACTTGGATTTACCGGAAGCGGAGAGGGAATTTCTTCGCAGGCAATATGCTCACTTAATTCTGTTTCTAATTATATATACGGCGCTGCTGATATGACAAACTGTAGACCTGACTGTGGTGGCTGCAAGGGCTGTCAGAACAGATAGAATCTGACAAATACATTTGCAGCTTTAATTCATATAATATATTAAGAATAGAAAAGTCAGGATAAACAGATTATGAAATATAGAGATTATGTAAAGCAGGAAATTGCAGTAATAAAGGACAGAGACCCTGCTATCAAGTCGGATAAAGAGGTGTATCTTTATCCTAGTTTTAAGGCAATACTGAAATACAGAAAAGCTCATAAGTTATATCTTAAGGGCGAATATTATAAAGCAAGAAAGATTTCGCAAAAAACTGCAAGACAGACTGGAATTGAGATACATCCGGGAGCGCAGATTGGCGAAGGACTTTTTATAGACCACGGACATGGGGTTGTTATCGGAGAGACAGCTATTATCGGTAATAATGTAACGCTTTATCAGGGGGTTACACTTGGAGGAACGGGTAAGGAGCAGGGAAAGAGACATCCTACTCTTGGAGATAATATTATGGTAGGAGCTGGTGCCAAGATTCTTGGCTCGGTTACTATAGGCGATAATTGTAAGATCGGTGCAGGCTCTGTTGTGTTAAAGGATGTGCCAGCTAATTCTACAGTGGTTGGTGTTCCTGGAAGAGTTGTTATTCAGGACAGCGTAAGACTTTTTGATGATCTGGATCAGATACATCTTCCAGACCCTGTTATGCAGGATATAGAGAACTTAAAGCAGGAAAATGCAAGACTTAAGAAGAGACTGGCACACCTTGAGAACAGCGTGAATGAAAGCCGCAGCTCATATGATGATAACTAAAGTGTGATTATGAAAGGAATTCTGACATGAGGATTTATAATACTTTATCTAGAAGAAAAGAAGAGTTTAAGCCATTAGAAGAAGGCAAGGTTAAAATGTATGTCTGCGGACCTACTGTTTATAATCTTATTCATATTGGTAATGCAAGACCTATGATTGTATTTGATACTGTAAGAAGATATCTTGAATACAAGGGATATGATGTTAACTATGTATCTAACTTTACAGATGTAGATGACAAGATTATTAAGAAGGCTAATGAAGAGGGTGTATCAGCTGAAGAAATATCAACAAGATATATAGCTGAATGTAAGAAGGATATGGAAGGCATGAATATCAAGCCTGCAACAACACATCCACTTGCAACTCAGGAAATTGGTGGAATGATTGATATGATACAGACTCTTATTGATAAGGGATATGCGTATGTTGTCAATGGAACTGTATATTACAGAACAAGAAAGTTCGCAGAATACGGAAAGTTATCTAAGAAGAATATTGACGATTTAGAGGCAGGACACAGAGATGAGGCACACAGCCTTAAGGTTACAGGTGAGGATGAAAAGGAGGATCCGCTTGATTTTGTTCTCTGGAAACCTAAGAAAGAAGGAGAACCTTCATGGCCATCACCTTGGAGCGATGGAAGACCAGGCTGGCATATTGAATGTTCTGTTATGTCAAAGAAATACCTTGCTGATGAAATCGATATTCATGCAGGTGGAGAGGATTTAATATTCCCTCATCATGAGAATGAAATCGCACAGTCAGAAGCAGCTAATGGGGTACCATTCTCTAAGTACTGGATGCACAATGCATTTCTTAATATTGATAATAAGAAAATGTCTAAGTCACTTGGCAATTTCTTTACAGTAAGAGACATAAGCAAGGAATATGACCTTGAGGTATTAAGATTCTTTATGTTAAGTGCACATTACCGCAATCCTGTTAATTTCAGCCATGACCTTATGGAATCAGCTAAGAATGGATTAGACAGAATCTTAACTGCTGTTGATAATTTAAGACATTTGTCAGAGAATGCCAAGGATGTTCCAATGACAGAGGACGAGAAGAAGATAATAGCTTCTATAGATGACATTTATAAGAAATTTGAAGATTCAATGGATGATGATTTCAATACAGCGGATGCAATATCAGCTATATTTGAGCTTGTAAAGCTTGCTAACTCTAATTCAAGCTCAGATAATTCTAAGGAGTACATTGATACTCTTATGAAGAAGATTACAACTCTTACAGATATTCTTGGACTTAAGACAGACAAGAAGGAAGAAATGCTCGACGAGGATATTGAGGCTCTTATTGCAGAGAGGCAGCAGGCAAGAAAAGACAAGAATTTTGCAAGAGCTGATGAAATCAGAGATGAGTTATTAGCAAAGGGGATTGTTCTTAAGGATACAAGAGAGGGCGTAAGATGGAGCAGAGCCTAGATAAGGATCTTGTAAAATGTATATATGAAGGCCTGGATATGAAGCATACAGATCCTTCACAGTTATCACCTCTTGTACTTGCATATATCGGAGACAGCATATATGACCTTGTTATTAAGACATGGGTTATAGAGCAGGGGAATATGCAGGTCAATAAGCTTAACAAGAAAACAAGCAGTATTGTTAAGGCTGAATCACAGTCTGCAATGATAGGCGCGATAGAGCCAATGCTTAGTGAACATGAAGAAGCTGTATATAAGAGAGGGCGTAATGCCAAGTCTTATACTTCTGCCAAGAATGCAAGCATAGGAGATTACAGAAGGGCGACTGGATTTGAGGCTCTTATGGGATATTTGTATTTAAGCGGACAGTATGAGCGAATGATGGAACTGGTTAAAGCAGGACTGGACAGCCTTGAATCAAGATAAGGAGAAATATATGAGATACAATGAATTAACATTTCAGGGAAGAAATGCTGTGTTAGAGGCATTCAGATCTGGTAAAACTATTGATAAGCTTTTTATTCTTGATGGCTGTCAGGATGGACCAATAAAGAGTATTGTCAGGGAAGCTAAGAAGACAGATGCCATTATCAATTATGTTGATAAGGAGAGACTTGACAGGCTTGCAGGAACCGGACATCATCAGGGAGTTGTTGCAATAGGTGCAGCTTATGAATATGCAGAGGTTGATGACATACTTGCAGCAGCCAGGGAAAAGGGAGAAGACCCATTTATATTCATTCTTGATGAGATTGAAGACCCTCACAATCTTGGGGCTATTATAAGAACTGCCAATCTTGCAGGAGCACATGGAGTTATAATCCCAAAGAGAAGGGCTGTGGGACTTACCGCAACAGTGGCAAAGACATCTGCCGGCGCTATTAATTACACACCAGTAGCCAAGGTTACTAATATTTCACAGACAATTGAGGAACTTAAAAAAGAGGGATTGTGGTTTGTGTGTGCTGATATGGGCGGCGAAACGATGTATAATCTTAATCTTAAAGGTCCTATTGGTTTGGTTATAGGTAATGAAGGCAATGGTGTGAGCAGACTTGTTAAGGATAAATGTGATTTTATTGCATCAATTCCTATGAAGGGGGATATTGATTCTTTAAATGCCTCAGTTGCGGCAGGAGTTCTGGCTTATGAAATAGTGCGCCAGAGATTTAATTAGGGAAAGGCATAGCTGTTTTTATGAAACGTTTGGAAGATTGTCCGGATGAAGAACTTATTGATATGTATCGGGATGGCGATGAACAGGCTATCGAGAATATATTTGAAAGATATAAGCATATTGTCAGAAAGAAAGCCAAGGCTATGTATCTTGCCGGAGGAGACAGTGATGATCTTATTCAGGAGGGAATGATAGGTCTGTATAAGGCAGTCAGGGATTATGATAAAAGAAAAGATGCATCGTTTATGACATTTGCAAGCGTCTGCATAAACAGACAGATATTAAATGCAGTCACAGCATCTAACAGAAAGAAGAATAGTCCGCTGAATACTTATGTTTCTTTTGATGAGCCTGTTAATCCGGATGAGGATGCCCAGGTTAAGCTGGTGGATGTATTAAAGTCAGATAAGGAACAGAACCCGGAAAGGCTTTTTATCGATAAAGAAAATGCTGACAGTCTTGAAGAACGATTGTTCAGAGTGCTTAGCTCGTATGAAGCCAGAGTGCTTGAAATGTATATGGGTGGAATGGATTATATTGCCATTGCAGATGCGCTTGGCAAAAGCCCTAAATCCATAGATAATGCAATACAAAGAATAAGGAATAAAGTTGACAAAATAACTAACGTATAATATTATGAATAGGTGTGTGAAGACGCATGCTATTGTAGCTCAGGGGTAGAGCACTTCATTGGTAATGAAGAGGTCACGGGTTCAATTCCCGTCAATAGCTTAATTTAATGTTTATGTTTTTTAAACAGATTGGAGGACGCTATGGTAAAAGCTATTGTAGGTGCTAACTGGGGTGATGAAGGAAAGGGTAAGATTACTGATATGCTTGCCGAAGAATCAGACATCATCGTGAGATTCCAGGGAGGAGCTAATGCGGGACATACTATTATCAATGATTATGGTAAGTTCGCACTTCATCTTTTACCTTCGGGAGTTTTCTATAACCATACAACAAGTGTCATTGGTAATGGTGTAGCTCTTAACATCCCATATCTTGTAAAGGAATTAAAGAGCCTTACAGACAGAAATGTACCAATGCCTAAGATTCTTGTATCAGACAGGGCACAGAT